>NZ_QSDP01000036.1:0-54711 GCF_003463685.1 Parabacteroides sp. AM58-2XD | reverse complement strand
TCGAAGGATTGCATGTGGAAGGAGTAGATGCTGCCATGTTCCTGCGTCGGACGGAATCTTATGTGGTAGCTTTGCAGCAGTTGGGCCGTTGCCTGAAAGCCGGTTCGGACCGTCATCCGGTAGTACTTGACTTTGTCAATAACCTTTCGGGGCGTTCTGTTTATGAGGCTATGTCAAGGGAGTTGGCTTATCATCCGGCGATCCGTGCTCCAAAAAGCTTTAAAGGCTTTATGGAGTTTGAGGTAACTGGATTTCTGTCTGATATCCGTGCCCGTGTGGATGATATGCTGGCGGAGTTGGATGCGTGGCCGGTAATGTATGAACGTTTAATCGAATATAAGGAACGTGAAGGACGCTGGCCGCAGGCAGCCGAAGGGAAGCTGGGAAACTGGTGCAACACCCAGCGGATTGCCCGGAAGAAAGGGACGTTGTCGGAAGATTATATCTTGCAGCTGGACCGGATTGGTTTCGAATGGGAGGTACAGGACAGCCGCTGGATGCAGTATTATGAAGAGTTAAAGGTTTTTATGTCCGTAGAACACCGTTGTCCCAAACGCGGTGAAAACAAACTGAATACCTGGTGCAACACCCAACGGCAGGCACGAAAGAAAGGTATCCTTTCCAATGAAAGGATACGGTTGCTCGATTCGATCGGCTTCTGGTGGGAGCAGGATCTGGATTCGCTCTGGACGGAGAACTGGCAGCAGGTACTTGCCTACTACAAAAAACACAAACGTTGGCCCAAAAGCAATGAAGGCAAAGCCGGCAGCTGGTGTAACACCCAGCGTAAGAACCGGAAACGAGGTTTACTTTCGGCTGAACGCATCGCCCGGATGGATGCCGAAGGTTTTATCTGGACTATCGATGATGTCTGGATGGAAAACTATGAAAAACTACAACAATTCTTCTCTGAAAACAACCGCTGGCCAACCGCCCGTGAGAACAAACTCGGCAGTTGGTGCTTCGTACAGCGCAGAGCCTTGAAAAAAGGCGAACTCCCTCCTACCCGTAAAGATCTTCTGGATAAGATCGCATTCCCCTGGAACTTAAAATAAAAAACGGGAAACTGCCGCTGCAGCCTCCCGCTTCCTAATAAACTACATAAAACACTTAAAAGAACAAACTTCTATTTTAGAACGCAACACCGAAGCGCACTCCCCAGTTGTTTATTCCATCCATGGAATAAGTCAGGACTTTACTTTTGTTTGTTGCATAATTATAGTAAGCAGCTACGTGCAAACCGAATTTCTTTTCAGGAGTAAAGAAAATATTCATACCAACTTCAGGAGCTACATAGAATCCCCATTGACGGTCGTACACTTTCATTACATTCATATAAGTCGACATTTCACTGTATTCTGCACCTAATTTAGCTGAAACATAAGGTTCAAACTGTCCTTCACGGGTAAAGCTATAACGGAATGCAGCACCAAAAGGCAACTGGAATAAAGAATGTTGCTGATCAGAAGTGATAGCAGATGTTTCGCTTACGTTGAGTGTCTGACGGTCAATATATTTATTGTTCGTGTGATAAGAAATAAATGCACCTACTGCAAAATTAGGAACCACATAATAACCGGCTTCACCGTGAGCACCCCAACCGCTTGTCTTGTCGGCAAAGTCATTACCGAACGGAGAGTTGATATCCCAGTCGATATTGAAATACATATTGTTTACTACCTGGGCGCCAGCCAGTGAAGGAATCGCTAAACAGGCGATAAGTAAAGCGACTAATTTTATTGATTTATTTATCTTTTTCATAAGACTCAAATTTTACTGATTCGCGTTTAATTATTTCCTGATATATGGTGATTGAACAAATGCCTGATCAATTGCACGGATGGATAGCTGAGTATCGATCTTATTTGAACCGGACAATAAACCTGCCATATATGAAGTCCAGATAACCGGTAACTTTGCATCAGCAGTCTTTGGTGTCGGAGATTTCAGGTCGACCATTTCAGCAAGCAGTGAACCTACGCTGTAGCTGTAAACAACAGGGTACGGATAATACCAGTCGTGCCAGTCATAACCCCATGTCGGTCCCCATCCCGGTCTCCAGTAATTAGGTGCCCAATAACCTGGGTAACCCCACCACCAATAATTGTTGTCATACCAGTTTGTAAAATAATTTACATTTTCAACAAAAGAAACCTGCAAACCCAGGTCTGCTTCTTCTTTGTCCATTGTGCGAGTGTAACCACGGCTTTCCATGTTACTGATAATTGTGGAAGTGATATCGTCTGCTTCAGTTGCTGTCCAGTACTGAGGCTTCTCGCTGTTGCCAATTACCAGTACACTATCAGGAATGTAGAATGTGGTGAAAGACTTGAAATCGGTCTTACTATCATGATTTGTGTACACCACGAAATCATTATCCAGCTTTGACATATCCGGATCTTTCTGACAAGATGCCAGTAAAAGGATCAACAAGAAAAAAGGAATAATCTTTTTCATCTCATTTTAACGTTTAAAACAGTTTATACTATTATTTGTGCTTATATATAAGTTACTCATGAAACAACAAGAAATTAAAAAAGGTTCTCTTCGATGTTATTTTGACTGTGTTAATTAACTTGTTGTAAGACTTCAAAACGCTCGTAAACGATAGTTAAAACGAGAAAAGGCCCGGAATAACTTACGCTATTCCAGGCCTTTCGATTATCTTTTAAAATAAATATTTATTTCAATGTCCCCTGTTGAGCATCCTGTATCATCTTTTCGTTGGCAAGGATCAGGATTTCCACACGGCGGTTCAGTGCACGTCCTTCCGGAGTGTCGTTGCTGGCAACAGGATCGTGAACGCCTTTACCTTCATATTCCATGCGGCGACCGCTTACACCTTGGTCGACCATCATATAGTCGTATACGCTTTTAGCACGTTTTTCCGACAAAGTCTGGTTGTAGTCTACCTTACCGGTGTTATCGGTATAACCAACGATCTTGATGTCGGTATCCGGATTTTCGTTTAGGCTAACAGCCAGTTTACGCAATGCGCTACGTGAAGCATCACTCAGTGTACTTGAATTAGTGGCAAACAGAATACCTGAATCGAAAGTTACTTTCAGGGCTTCACCGTTATTGATGGTTTCAACAGTCGTTTCGGGAGGAAGGGTTGCTTCCAGTTCCTTCTTCTGTTTATCCATCTTCTTACCGATCAAAGCACCGGCCGTACCACCGACAGCGGCTCCGATAACTGCTCCTAATGCTGTATTACCGGCCAATGCACCGATACCAGCTCCGGCTGCTGCACCACCACCTACTCCGATAGCGGTTCCTTTTGCCGTATTATTCCATGTTCCACAACTTGTAAAGACTACTGCCATGCATAGCAGTACAGATAATAGTTTTAAATGTTTCATCTTTTTGCTCTTTTATAAACTTTATATGAATATAACAGTTTATCAATCGAACATGTTGATAGAATCGCAATATTCAAGCTCGCCCTGTACAATAAAGCCTATTGCCTCGGGATCGAATTTGCCAACACCATCCTTCTGCGCATTCTTTACTACATATTCAATCAATTCATCCTCATCTATTTCAATGTCGGCATCATCGTCAGCATCGTCGTTCAGATAACCGCGTGATTCGTAGAATCGTAGATCAGGTCCACAATATAATTGATATCGTCATTGCTGAATTTGCCTTTCAATTCCTGAGGAAGATAGTTCTGAATAAATTTTACAGATTCGTCTTCATCGTAAATCAAATCGTCTTTGTCGCTCATAACTTTTTCAGTTTAATTGGTTACATACTTATGCAAAGATATTGCTTTAATTGAGATTTAAAAAGAATTATATGCTATTTGATCAAATCGTCCAAAGCATTGTTTCCTTCCTTCAATATGTTGTCGATGATGCCATGCTTTGTCTGGATTGTCAGATAAGTGGCTTTCAACTTTGTGATGCCTATCATTTCATCTGTAGAAAGTTCGGAACTATACTTATCATATTTTGTTTCGGCAAATTCGATATATTTCTTTTCCGCTTCTTCCCAATCTGCCTTAGAATACTTATCAGCACCAGCCTGTACTTTTTCTACGAACTTCGTGAAGTCCTTTACATACGAATCTTTAGATTCCCCGCAACCGCTTAATGTAAAGAGAGCCATCACAGCAACCATCATCATTAAAAACCTTTTCATATTCTTTTCCTTTTTAGATTAATGTTGCAAATGTAAACAAAAAAAGACCCGGATTTACAACAAACCCGAGTCTTAATCAATTTTCAATTTTTAATTTTCAATTCTTAAAGACCAGCCCCTCCCCTTCGCGATCGATCGTGATCGGACGGTTCTTGTCGATCTTCATGCCCAGAATTTCCTTCGACAGTTCGTTGAGGACATATTTCTGGATGGCACGTTTCACAGGACGGGCACCGAACTGGGAATCGTAACCGGCATCCGAGATAAAGTCGAGAGCGGCATCGGTAAAGTTCAAAGCGATACCGTTGTTTGCCAGCATCTTTTTCACACCGTTCAACTGTAAGGTGACGATCTTGCGGATCTCTTCCTCGTTCAACGGAGTGAACATGATGATCTCGTCGATACGGTTCAGAAATTCCGGACGAATGTTCTTCTTCAACAATTCCAGTACCTGAATACGGGTTTCATCGATCACCTTTTCACGGTTGTCGGGTGTAATCTTCTCGAAACTTTCACGGATCAGCGATGAGCCCATATTGCTGGTCATGATGATGATGGTATTCTTGAAGTTTACGACACGGCCCTTGTTGTCCGTCAGACGCCCGTCATCCAATACCTGCAAAAGAATATTGAATACATCCGGATGCGCCTTTTCGATCTCGTCGAAGAGAACAACAGAGTATGGCTTACGACGGATAGCTTCCGTCAACTGGCCTCCTTCATCGTAACCAACATATCCCGGAGGTGCACCTATCAAACGGGTCGCACTGAATTTTTCCTGATATTCGCTCATATCGATACGCGTCATCATGTTTTCATCGTCAAACAGATATTCCGCCAACGCTTTGGCCAGCTCTGTCTTACCGACACCTGTCGTACCGAGGAAGATAAAGGAACCAATCGGACGTTTCGGGTCCTGCAATCCGGCACGGCTACGACGTACGGCATCGGCTATCGCACTGATTGCCTCATCCTGACCGATCACACGGGTATGCAGTTCATCTTCCAAACGAAGCAGTTTGTCCCTTTCGCTCTGCAACATCTTATTAACAGGGATACCTGTCCAACGGGATACTACATCGGCAATATCTTCGCTGTCGACTTCCTCCTTGATCATGGCAGCAGCACCTTGCATCGTATGCAATTTGGCCTGTACTTCCTTGATCTCTTCTTCTTTGGCTTTTACTTTACCGTAACGGATTTCGGCCACTTTACCGTAGTCGCCTTCGCGTTCGGCTTTGTCGGCTTCGAATTTCAGGTTCTCGATGTCTATCTTGTTCTGCTGAATCTTGTTGATCAATTCTTTTTCGCTTTCCCATTGAGCTTTCTGTTTTCTCTCTTCTTCTTTGAGGTTGGCGATTTCCTTGTTCAACTGTTCCAGCTTGCCTTTGTCGTTCTCACGTTTGATCGCTTCGCGTTCGATTTCCAACTGTTTGATACGACGGGTTACTTCGTCCAATGATTCCGGTACGGAATCTACCTGCAAACGCAGACGGGCGGCAGCCTCATCCATCAAGTCGATTGCCTTATCCGGCAAAAAACGGTCGGTGATATAACGGCTTGAAAGCTGGACGGCCGAAATGATTGCGTCGTCTTTGATACGAACCTTATGGTGGTTTTCGTATTTCTCCTTCAAACCACGCAGGATAGAAATAGTATCCAGTTCATCCGGCTCTTCGACCATGACCACCTGAAAACGACGCTCCAGGGCTTTATCCTTTTCAAAATATTTTTGATACTCATCCAGGGTAGTCGCACCAATGGAACGCAATTCGCCACGTGCCAGTGCCGGCTTCAGGATATTGGCGGCATCCATAGCACCGTCGCCCTTTCCGGCCCCTACCAATGTATGTATTTCATCAATAAAGAGGATAATCTCACCTTCCGATTTGGTTACTTCATTAACAACCGACTTCAAACGTTCCTCAAATTCACCTTTATATTTGGCACCGGCAATCAAAGCTCCCATATCCAAAGAAAAAATCTGTTTCGATTTCAAATTCTCCGGAACGTCGCCACGTATAATACGATGTGCCAAACCTTCGGCGATAGCGGTCTTACCGACACCCGGCTCACCGATCAGGATCGGATTGTTCTTTGTACGACGGCTCAGAATCTGCAATACACGACGGATTTCATCGTCACGGCCAATCACCGGGTCGAGCTTGCCGCTACGGGCACGTTCGTTCAGGTTGATAGCGTATTTGCTCAATGAGTCGTATGTATCTTCTGCGGACTGACTGGTTACCTTATTACCTTTACGCAATTCTTCGATCGCTTTTTTCAGTTCATTTTCCGTCACACCTGCATCTTTCAAGATCTGTGAAGCAGTACTCTTTACGGTGAATAAAGCGAGGATGATATGTTCCAGGGAAACATACTGGTCGCCCATCTTACCGGAATAGTCGATTGCTTTCTGCAAAACGGCATTCGATTCGCTTGACAGATAAGGTTCACCGCCGGATACTTTCGGATAGGATTCTATCTGACGATCCAGCACCATGTTCAGATTCTGGATATTCACACCCAGTTTCTGGAAAAGGAAGTTCGTTACGCTCTCGCCCGTCATAATGACAGCCTTAAGCAAATGAACAGGCTCAATCACTTGCTGGTTGTTCTTCTGAACCAACAGAACGGCCTGCTGAACAGCTTCCTGCGATTTGATTGTAAAATTGTTTAAATTCATATGCTATATTATTTTCTTGTTATCTTTATTATTTTCAAATTTCACTGATATATCTACAAAAGAAATACCAGAATAAAAATAAGACATTTTGTCATATTTATATAAAATCAGAGAAAGACACCCTGTCGTTCAGTCGGAAGTAACGACACATTACGTACTTTCGGAGAGAAAACAACAAGAAAGCAAAAAAGGTTTGCCGGATAGTGTTATATTCGCTCCGAAAACTGGATCTGAGGATTGCTTCTTTACAGGATTCTCCGCTTTATCTTTTGATGATTCAAGAGACCCGGTAGCCTCTATCGCCCTAGCTTCAATCGTTTTACGTTCAATGGCTGTTATCTCTTTCCGCTTATCTTCCCAATACAATTTATCCCGTGCGATAGATTGCAAGAAGTTATCCATATTGATAAAATCCTCACCCATTTTAGCAGACGAATCGACAATAATATCTTCCGGAAGACCGATCCTGCGGGCTACTTCAACAGCAAACGAACTTCCCGGACTGCCGATGGAAAGCCTGTATAACGGCTGCATGCGTTCGGCATCGTAAAGCATGGCTCCGTTCACAACCCCGTCGGTCTCATAGGCAAAATGCTTCAGGTTCTGGAAATGGGTTGTTATTACCCCAAAGCTATGCTTCCGGTTAAACCGGTCGAGTATGGTTTCAGCGATAGCGCCTCCGATTTGCGGTTCTGTACCGCTACCAAATTCATCTATCAGGATAAGCGTTTTATTATCACAGTTTTCTACAAAAAACTTCATATTGGTCAGATGCGAAGTATAGGTACTAAGACTATTTTCTATACTCTGCCCGTCTCCTATATCGACAAAGATATGATCGAAAATACCTGTCCGCGAACTTTCATCCACAGGGATAAGAAGTCCGCACTGCAACATATATTGCAGCAAGGCAACCGTTTTCAGACAGAGGGACTTACCTCCTGCGTTTGCTCCGGAAACGATCAGTAACCTGTCCTTCCTGTTCAACCTGATATCCAAAGGGAATGCTTCCTTATTCTGTTGACGCAACTGTATATTCAGCAGCGGATGCACAGCCTGTATCCATTCCACCTGTTGTTCATTTTCAAAGACCGGTTTGATCCCATTGATACGCAGGGCAAATGAAGCTTTGGCACGGATAAAGTCCATTTCGCCCATAAAGTGATAGGAGCGCATCAGATCAGCAAGATGCGGGCGTACCAGATTTGTAAATTCGATCAATATCCTTGCAACCTCACGGCGCTCATCGTTCTCCAATTCACGAAGACGGCTACTGGCTGCTGCCACTGCTTCCGGTTCAATAAATACTGTTTTACCACTGCCTGAATCGGCATGTACCACGCCTTTGATCTTTCGTTTATTGGCTGCATTGACCGGAATCAACATATGGCCTTCACGCAGACTGGGTTGTGCATCCCTGCCGATAAGTCCTGCCGCCTGTGCCTCCCGTATCGCTATCTGCATATTGCGGGTAATGGCTTTAGCGGCTTCGGCTTTGTCCCTGCGTATATCCGCAAGCCGGCGCGAAGCATTATCTTTCACCTGGCAGGATTTATCCAATATGGAATTGGCTTTATCAATTAACAAAGGGAAAACGGTTATCCGACCGGCCATAAATGTCAATGAAGGATACTTCATTCTTCCGGTATCCGTCCTGGCATTATGCAGAAAGGCTACTATATCGCTGATAGTCTGAAGAGAATTCATCAACCCGGCTATTTCTTCTTCCGAAAGCCATGCCGTTATATCCTCTCCTATCCGTTGCAGGGTATCGCGGACATCCAAAAAGAAATCGACCGGGAAATCTTCTTTATTACGCAAGATTTGTAAAAACTCCCCTGTTTGCTCCAACCATCTGGCAATGGTGGCATAGTCTGTCGAAAAGTCCATCGCTGCGACCTTTTCTTCTCCCAGAGTACTTAAACATTTTTCTGTAACAAACTGACG
The DNA here is from genome assembly GCF_003463685.1 of Parabacteroides sp. AM58-2XD. NCBI lineage: Bacteria > Pseudomonadati > Bacteroidota > Bacteroidia > Bacteroidales > Tannerellaceae > Parabacteroides > Parabacteroides sp. AM58-2XD. The sequence continues at coordinate 45,932 of NZ_QSDP01000036.1, read as the reverse complement.
AATTGTATCTATACCTATTCTTTGTTCAAAATTATTCGGGTAAATCATGTTCTCATTACTATATAGCATTGGCCGTCCATCAAATTTATAGACCAATATCTGTTTATAAAATAGTTTATTTAGAAAATGAGATTATCCATATTCCGACAGAATACCAACAAAACGATTGATCCGCCTCTCGCAAATATGCGAAGCTGACCGTTAGTATAATGACATCTCAAAGACCGGAGATGTGAACTCGAAATACGGATTTATACCGATGCACTAAACATAAAAAGGTTATTATATTGTTTTATTTACTCTGTTCGTACCGCAAAGATAGTTTGTTTTTTTAGATTTACAAGAGGCTTTCTGTCTTTGAGTCATTTTTTTAAGACCTTTGCGCTCAGACATTTCCAGTTTGAACGCATTATCTATTATGCAATTATGATGAAAAAAAGTATATCCGTCTTATTATTATTCTGTACATTCATATGCTTGTCATGTAACAAGTACCTCTTGAATGAAAAAGACAAGGAAGAAGAAAAAGAGGATATTTTTATTGAAGCATTCGACGGCTTTACAGACGTAGACCTATCCAAACGGAGCAATTGGATATTGGCAATGAATTATTCTTACATATATGATTACACTATAGACGGGAAAATGATTAAATCTTTTCCCAAAGATGAACCCTGTTATATTCCAGGCTTATTTATAGGAACAAACAACAATGGCGAAGACTGGCTTGCTCCGGGAGCTGGTCCGTTTATACTCTTTGCCTCACCTAGTTTTTACTCCAATTTCATATACGGAACTTCCGATACTGCCTCTATAAAGATTTTTGATCAAACAACCGAAGAAAAGTTATTAGCAGCCGATTGTCTATATTGTCAATATTCAGGAAAAGCATCTATAAGCATTTCCGGTACTCTGGTTCATTACAATGCTTTATTGGATTTGAATTGAAGAATGTTCCGGCCTCCGCTACTGTCATGCTGGACAACCAGATGTCAATCAAACCATTCAGGGACAAAAAGAACCCACAACATTATAAAGCGATTGTATTTGCTTATTGGGGGGAGGAATATTCACAAGTACATATAACAATGAACAACAAGACTTACATTGTCAAATTAATTCCTCATATTAACTTGCCCGATGAAAATAGTTATGCAACCCCAAGTATATCCCGCCACATAAAAAGTGATACATATTACAAATTCACCTTGTCTTTTGACAAAGAGAAGGATACATTTACTATTGGGGATATACAGAATGAGGTATGGAGTAAAGTTTCTATTTTATAGGTTATACCCCATATTATAAGACTCAACAAGCGATGCCCTTCATTTGTAGCATATTATTATAAAGTTAACGGATATAAATCATAAAATAAAAGGACTGTTTTATCGGCATCTTCCAGTATATCTTCTTTTCTTAGGTACTCGAAACCATTCTTTAAGTAAAAAGGAAGGGCTATCCGCAAGGCATCAACAGTAATAAAACCACATCCCGTTCTATTATCGGTAACAAACATTTTCTTGATAAAGAAGAGTATATCAGAACCCAAATGTTCATGTTGATACTTTTTACTTACAGCAAGTCTACCTATTTTCACTGCTGGATAATCATTCCTATGCTTTGCATGAGGAAAACGTTTTTTTATTCTGCGCCACGTAGCTTTATCACTCTCCGGGATAGATATTTTATCATTAGACAAACTAAAATAGGCAACAATGTCATCATCTGAAACCATTAGATAAGTAACAGAAAGCAAGCGTTGTTTATAAGGTAACGCATCTTCTACCAGAAAATTATTCAGATCATTATCTCCACAGTCAAAAGGTCTTAGCTGATAATTTTCCGATAACTTAATTATTCGGAAATTGGATCTCATACTTCTAAAATTTAAATGTCATCATTTTATTTATTCGTTGAAATCCTTCGTTCATTCGTTCCAGTTCTTCTTTACTGGCCTTTTTGCGCTGTTCTATTTTATAAATAAAATTGACAGCATCTTCGCCCTTTAGGACAGGTGTTGGTTTAATTTGTCGTGCCATAATATTTAATATTTTAGTCGTACAAAGTTAACAAGAAATTTCTTTCACAACAATCAATTGACCTATTATTTCATTAAACTTTTCCGGTATTCGTTTTTTGATTTCCCGCTTTATATCTTCCGGCATTCCATAATAAGCCTCTGCAATCCCGCCTGTTATGCAAGCCAGCGTATCGCTATCGCCACCCAGCGAAACAGCCAGACGAATGGCATGCTCAAAATCCGAACTATCCAGAAAGGCAATGATCGCTTCGGGAACGGTTCCCTGGCAACTAACATCAAAAGAATAGTCCGGACGAACGTCATCACAGGAACGGTCCAGGTCGTAAGAAAAGACGGTTTCTATATATTGCTTGATCTCCTGTTTGCACTTTCCGCTTCGTGCCAGGAAAATAGCGGCAGCAGTGGCTTGTGCTCCTTTTATCCCTTCGGGGTGATTATGAGAGACAATAGCCGTTTCCTTAGCCACTTCCAATGTCTTTTCCAATGAATCGAATTTCCATCCGACAGCACTTACCCGCATCGCCGAACCATTTCCCCAACTATTATAAGGTAACGGATTCTCTTCCATAAGCCAGTAACTGAAACGGCCACCATAACCGCCCATCGGACAAGGATATTCAGCTGAATACCGCTGCATAACCTTCACCAGGTCTCCCCCATTCAACAACCAGTCCGCAACGGCTACTGTCATGATTGTATCGTCGGTATAATCGCTTTCGTCCGTAAACAGCGGGAAGTCCGTTGTCTTTATATTATCAAACTCATAAACGGAGCCAATGATGTCTCCAGCTATTGCACCTGTCATAATTCTATCTTTTACAAAGTTTCAATTTATTATTCACTAACAATCCTGTCCGAACAAAACTTCTTCCGTTTACAGGTCTTACAGGGAATCCCCATCCACAAACAGTCAAATTGGTCGACAGCCTCTTTCACCAGTTCTTCCACCGAAGTAAATATTCCCGCTTCAAAGTTGCGGTTATCTTTTCCTTTCATACCCAAAGCGGCTCCCGTTAAGTTTGCCGACCCAATATAGGCCTGCTTCAAGTCGAATATCAACAGCTTGAAATGGACACGCGGACACAATACACGTTCCATCCGGCTCCAAAGCAAGGGATATTTATCGAAGTCGTCCCGAAAGTTCTGTCCCGGTTCTTTGGCATGGACCAGACGGACCTCCACACCTTCCTTCACCTTTTGTTCCAGTAGTTTCAACAGAGGGACGGCATTCTTTCCTTCCTTGATATAAAGGTCCTTAATATCGGCCGTCCCGATCCAGATCGTCCGCCTGGCTTGCCGGATAGCTTCGATAAAGAAGGTATAATGTTGTTCGTTTTTAATGTACTGTAGCATAAATAGTAACTTCTCTGATATTGGCCGCAATTAATCGATTGGTGCCGTTACGGTAAAAGGTGTATTACAGGCATTTATAGCTGCCTGTTGGCATATTCTAAAATTCTTTTCCGTAACAGAGTTATCTCCATACACATCAAGGAAAGGAGTATCAGAAAGTTCGACTTTGTAAATAGAGGTTATTAATGCCTGAAACAGCGTGCAAGAGGCAGTATATCGACCTATACCACAATCAAGATGACGATAATCTCTCGTTATATCCAACGGAGAATTGTTCAAGCTCGTATTTCTTAAGTTCTGGATTGCGGTACCGACCGGCACCAGTATATCCACCTCAGATTGGTTCATCATTACTTTCGTCGCATTGATGATGGCTTTGTACATCTTCTGTTGATTATATCCGTACTTGCCAAAATATTCTTCCTGACATCCGGTTCCATATGCCCAGGGCATTTGCCAGGCAATAACAGGTTTGGATTTACGACATTCGTTTTTTGCAATATCAATCAAACTGGAAAGAACAGGCTGATAAGTCTGATACCTTCCCGCATCATAAGAAACTTGTTGAAAGGTTATGATATTCCAGTCAGCATACTGTAATGCTTGCTTCAATGTAAAATTATCCGATATAGTCATCCACTCCATTTGATCATTTGTAACTTGATATATACCGATGGGAGAATTCTCCATATAACCTTCATAAAACTTTCTTAGAGAAGCTCCTCCCGCAATGAGGTGACCGATACAAATATGACTCAAACCGACTGATTTAATAATCCTTGGCAACCCACTTGTCGCATCTTCCGTAAAACTATTACCAATGCATAATATTTTCAACGCAGCAGGATTGACAGGAAGATGTTGCTTCTTATCAGACAAATGATTATTACTTTTCTGCCTCATAAACCGGAGGATCGTTCTGTCGGTATAATAAAAATAGAAGAAATGCCTTGACTCTATTATATTTTTAAGGACAGGGATGTCAGGCATATCCAAAGGCATGCCGGCCTGTATAGTCGTACTTTTTTCGTTTATCGACCAATTTCCTCTGCCATCGACATCTATAGACTGAAGGTTTGATTCGGAATTTGGTATGTTCGATAGGGCCTTTATATCGGTATTGACTCCATTGATCAACCAATTATTATTGTTTCCGATAGTTGTATAAAAGACTTTCTTTCCGGCGGGAAAAGAGATGACACTATTATCGCTGAACACAATCTCGAAGAAACCGGACGTTTGCTTAATTTCCCGAATGGACAAATCATTTTGCAAAGCCTGAAATAACAGTTCCTGAGAGACCCCAACCCAATCATCGCCTTCCTCTTTTTCCGCACATGAAATATTCAAAAGGAAAAACAAGCAAGCGAACAAAACATGTATCCTCATACCAACATTCATTTTATGCAGGCAAATATATAATATAACTTGATTTAACGGATTTCTAAATAAAATAAATTAAACGCATAAAGATTTAACAACAGCACCAAGTTGTATTTGTTATTGTTACTTTTACCTGTTGAAACAGATAAATAAATTAGTATGCTGATTATATTGACCTCGGCCAAAACAATGACCGGTACATCCAAAATAAAAGCTCCTGCCGGGACGATGCCGCGTTTCGCACAGGAAGCGAATGAAATAGCCCTGAATATGGCACAGTTCTCTACCGACGACCTGAAAAAGATTCTGAAACTGAATCCCAAACTGGCATTGGAGAATTACAACCGGTTTCAGGAATTCCATACCGCAGAGGTACACTCCTTACAGGCATTACTGGCTTATACCGGAGTTGTTTTCAAGAATATCAACCCCAAAGATTTCACGGAAGATGATTTCCTGTATGCAAACGACCATCTGAGGATCGCCTCCATCTGCTACGGACTGCTGCGTCCGCTCGACCTGATCAAGCCTTACCGGATGGAATATGAGGTGAAGCTGCCGGAGCTGGGAGAAGGAAATATGTATAATTATTGGCGTCCGCGTCAGACAGAACTGCTGATCGACGAAGTAAAAAAGAGCGATAACATCCTGATAAACCTTGCCAGCCAGGAAATACAGGGGGCGTACGACTGGAAGAAAGTCGGGAGCACCGTCCGCATCATCACACCGGAGTTCAAGGTATGGAAAGACGGAAAAGCGCAGACTATCGTGATCTACATGAAGATGGCCCGCGGCAGATGACACGATATATACTGAAAAACAGGATCACTGATCCGGAAGCTCTCAAAAACTTCTCTTGGGAAGGATTTACCTACGACGAGAGTCTGTCGAACGGGGATAACTGGGTTTTCCTGCAAAGCTAAATGAAAAGAAATTGCCGCTTTGTTCAATAATCCGGAGATAAAAACGTTATATGTATGTTCCTTTTTAAATGAATGATGAAATGAAAAAGACCTGTTTGCTATTACTTTTGCTCGTTGGAATAATCTACATAAACGAAGGTTACAAGATTATAAGCGAAGATATGCCGGTGAAAAGCACCACCGAAGGCTCCCTCTCAGACGTTGCCGACGAAGTGATCGCCATTCCGCTGGAAACAACATCCGACTGCCGGCTGAAACATGCCACACAGATCAAGCGCGACAGGAATGAATTGTTCCTGGTAAGCAACGGCCAGCTTTTTCATTTCGACTGCTCCGGCAAATTCCTTAGCCGGATCACCAGTAATAAGCATTTCCTGGTTACCGATTACGTCATCGATCCGCTCGAAAAACAACTGATCGTCATGGACGACCGGGAAAACGTTTATTATTATGATTACGACGGGACGTTGCTGGAAAGGAAAAGCCTTGCCGGAATCAATCCGTTGAAAACCCCTACTCGCCTGATGTACCATAACCGCCATATATGGATGACGGCACAATCGTTGTCACCCTCCGAAGAGGGGACCGGCAAACAATGTGTCAACCAGTGGCTCTATAAGTTCGATACGACATTCAACCTGCAGGATGCCCGCAAACTGACGGCTGCCGACCTGGGACGGTTCTATCTGGGTGCCTGCTTCTCTACCGAACTGTCCGTTACCAACGGGAATGTCTACGCCTATTCGCCTTCCACCCAGCCGGACGAGTTACTGGCGGATACGCTTTACCTGATCAGACGGAACAAACTGAATATACATGAGGAATATTCTTCAATCTTACCCCTCTGCATAGCCGGACGTTATTTGGTTTCCACTTACTCGGACGCAACTGATACGGATAAGAATTATACGTTCTGTTACGATCGCCGGGAAGACTATGCCTATAATGTTACAGGAGGCTTCGAAGATAATTTCTACCATACGGGAAGGGTTCCCGACCTGAAATCACTGAATATTTATAATAATTCTTTCTGTTATTGCCGTTCAGGAGAAGAAGTAAAGAAAGCATTCCCGGATCGTACGGAAGAAGATAATCCGGTGCTGTTCATTGTTAGGATGAAGGCATAATGAAGGATAAGGTAATTATAGCAAAATAGATATTTCAAATATTGTCAGATTTGAGCTATCCGATTATTGATCGGTTGTACCTGGCTCCCCTCTTGAGAGGGGGAAGGGGGTGTGTTATTGTTTAGCCCTATAACTAGCTTTAACACACCCCTTATCCCCTCTCAAGAGGGGAATTAGTTACTCCCGTCACTATAAACAGATAGTTCAATTTTTCCTAAATTGGCACATTGGCATATTACCACATTGGCTCATTATTTCCTAAGAATGAAATTATTCTACTACAATTACCCCCCTCTTTATCAGAACAATCTGCCGCAAAAGCGCAGTTTCATAACCGGATAAACAGTCAGTTTATCTATGATTTTTGTGAAACTGTCGTCTCCGTCGGTTGAAGTACTACCCAGGATTCCGGCGTCCGTATACACTTTGGGAGTTCCGTGGAACTGAACACCTAATTCAAACTGTACGCCGATACGCTTTTTAGGAACTGCACGTCCGAAACCTACTCCCAGATAAGGACGGAATCCGGCTGCTTTAAGACCGCCGGCGATATTACCATCCTTGTCTACCGGGATTGTCTGATCACCGATAACAATACCGGCCTTTCCACCTTCGTTCACATATTCCTTCAACTCATCACTGTGGCCAGTGATCTTCACTAACTTGGAACCGCCGAAATAAGCACCGGCCGTCACAAAGAAAGAAGAACTCAGGAACGGATAGTAGTTCACCAATAATTCTCCGGAAGCACGGCTCATACTACCTTTAAGGTCAAGCGTACTCGGATAGCTTCCCAGATCGGGGTCATTCAGTTCCACATCCACATCTGTGCTGATTTTAATACCCGGCATAAACGAAACACCTCCACGGATGGCAAAATGGGGAGTGACCGGAGTCGCTACATCAACGCCAATACCTGTTGTTCCGGCACTTACACCAACTGAAAGAGAATTGAAGATTCCCAATTCTTTCTGAGCGGAGACATAAGAAGAAATTACACTCATAGCTATGAGTGCACACATAAAAATTACCCTTTTCATAATCCAATAGAGTTATTATTAATACTAGCGGCTGCAAAAGTAATGAAATAAATATAACTTACATAAAAAAAGAAGTGGTACCGAAATTAATCCGATACCACTTCTTTTTTCTTATAAGGTCAAAGCGAATGTTATTCTTCTCCGCTTTCGTCTTCCTTCATATTATGGAATACATTCTGTACATCGTCATCTTCTTCCAGCTTTTCAATCAGCTTATCCAATGTTTCACGCTGTTCGGCTGTCACTTCTTTCAGATCGTTCGGGATACGAACAAACTCGCTGCTTGTGATTTCGTAACCGTTCTCTTCCAAATATTTCTGGATAGCGGAGTTCTGAGCAAATTCGCCGTAAATAACGACTTCTTCTTCGTCTTCGTCTACTTCATCCACTCCATAATCGATCAGTTCCAGTTCCAGGTCTTCCAACGAAATACCATCTTTCTTGTTGATATGGAATACACATTTATGATCGAACAGGAATTCAAGGCTGCCGCTTGTACCAGTGAGCCGCCATGTTTATTGAAATAACTGCGCACATTGGCAACCGTACGGGTTGTATTATCGGTCGCTGTTTCCACGAAGATAGCAATACCGAACGGGCCGTAACCTTCATAACTCATCTCCTTATAACCGGAGAAATCTTTTTCTACAGCACGCTTAATGGCACGTTCCACATTTTCTTTCGGCATATTCTCCTTCTTTGCATTCTGCATCAAAGCACGCAAATGGGGGTTATTCTCCGGATCAGGACCACCTGCTTTCGCAGCAATAGTGATTTCCTTACCCAGTTTTGTGAATACGCGGGCCATATTACCCCAACGTTTAAATTTTCTTGCTTTACGGAACTCAAACGCTCTTCCCATATTATATCTGTATTATATTATTATAAACTTTTGTCTTATCTCAATGATGCACCCAGTTTGCTTTCCAGATTCTTGCGAATCTTCTGCATGATCGCGTCGATCTGTTTGTCGTTCAATGTCTTCGTTTCATCTTGCAGGTAGAAACTTACGGCATACGATTTCTTTCCGTCCGGCAGGTTCTTGCCTTCGTAAACGTCGAACAGGGAAACCTCCTTCAACAGTTTGCGTTCGCTTTCTTCGGCGATCTTTTCGATCTCAGCAAACTGAACGGACTTATCCAGCAACAAAGCCAGGTCACGTTTTACTGCCAGGAATTTAGAGATCTCGGAGAATGTCACCTTATTCTTCTTTGTCTCCTTCATCAGCAATGTCCAGGACAACTCAGCATAATATACCTCGAAATCAATATCCATAGCCTTGCAGATCTTACGGTTTACGATACCGAACGTACCCAGTTCGCGGCCCGAAGTTGTTGTAATACTTACGCCTGTTGAATACATATCATTGCTCAGGTTTCCGAAGACAACCTTCTTCAGATTCACGCCCAGACGGATAAGGATATTTTCCACATAGGCTTTCAGTTCATATACGGTAGCCTTTTCATCTGCATGCGCCCAACTGTTTTCCACACGGTCGCCGCAAACCCATAATCCCAGGCGATAGTCTTCTGAGAATTCGGCCAGTGTAGCGTCTTCACGCTTCTTCTCTACATTATAATCGTAGCAGTTACCGAATTCGAAGAAACGGATATTGCCGTTCTTACGTTTCACATTATGTTCGATACTTTCCAGACCGCCGAACAACAATGTCTGACGCATACCGTTCAGGTCTGCACTCAGTGGGTTCATCAGCATAACGCAATGAGAAACCGGATAAGTAGTCAGTTCATCGTAATAAGCGGAACGTGTCAGCGAATTGTTCATAATCTCATTGAAACCTGAACCACAAAGCTGTTCAGAGATCAGGTTCTGCAGATCATAACTACGATCGGTAGCTGTCTTGTAGCTCAGGTTTGATTTTACGCTGTCGCTGAACTCTATATTATTATATCCGTAGATACGGAGGATATCTTCAATTACATCGACATCACGCTGTACGTCGATACGGTAAACCGGCACATGGATGGTCAGACCCTCAGCTGTTTCCGATACGATTTCCATCTCCAGGCTAGCCAAAATACTCTTAACGGTCTCTACCGGAATGTCCTTACCGATCAGACTGTTGATCTTGTTGTAAGTCAGTTCTACGGTATAAGGCTGTACCGGATTCGGATAAACATCCTGAATAGATCCGGTAATCTTACCACCGGCTACTTCCTGGATCAACAGAGCGGCACGTTTCAATACATAGATTGTATTGTTAGCATCCAGACCGCGTTCGAAGCGGAAAGAAGCATCGGTGTTCAAACCGAAGCGACGAGCTGTCTTACGAATCCATGTCGGATGGAAACAAGCCGATTCAAGGAATACATCCGTAGTCTGCTCCGTCACACCTGAATCCAGGCCGCCGAACACACCACCGATACACATGGCTTCTTCCGTATTGCAGATCATCAGGTCACGATCGGTCAACGTACGTTCAACACCATCCAGGGTGACGAACTTGGTACCTTCCGGCATCGTCTTCACGATCACTTTATCGCCTGTCACCTTGCCTGCATCGAATGAATGCAGAGGCTGTCCCATTTCATGCAATACATAGTTTGTTACGTCCACTACGTTATTGATAGGACGCAAACCGATTATATTCAGACGGTTTTTCAACCATTCCGGACTTTCTTTTACTGTTACGCCCTTGATCGTAACACCGGAGTAACGGGGACATGCCTCCGTATTTTCAACGATCACTTCGATAGCCGGAGTTTCATCGTCGATCTTGAAAGCGTCGACAGACGGACGTTTCAGTTCTGTCGGCTTACCGTTCTGTTTCAGGTAAGCAGCCAGGTCGCGGGCAACACCGAAATGGGAAGTTCCGTCCACACGGTTCGGAGTGATATCCACTTCCAGCACATAGTCGCTCTTTACATTATAATATTCCTTGGCAGGAGTTCCTACAACCGCATCAGCCGGAAGCACGATAATGCCGGCATGGTCTGTTCCGATACCGATCTCATCTTCCGCACAGATCATACCGTTCGACTCAACGCCACGGATTTTTGATCTTTTAATGGTAAAGACTTCGTCACCGTCATAGAGTTTCGTACCGTTCACAGCGACAACCACTTTCTGGCCTGCTGCGACATTGGGCGCACCGCAAACGATTTGCAAAGGTTCTTCCCCACCGACATTCACCGTCGTGATATGCAAGTGGTCAGAATTCGGGTGTTCCACACAAGTCAGAACTTCGCCGATAACCAGTCCTTCCAGTCCACCTTTGATCGTTTGAACTTCTTCTACTCCCCCGGTTTCCAAACCGATAGAGGTTAGTGCTGCTGATACTTCTTCGGGCTGCAAGTCGAAATCAAGATACTCTTTCAGCCAGTTGTAAGATATATTCATTGTTCTAAAATTTATTCAATCAAATTTCTATGCGTCTGCGAGATTCCCCGCTTGCGGCAATTTGACTGGCAAAAGTACAAATAATAGAATAATTATTCAACGAGTGTACGGACTTTATTCTTACCACAAGCCAAAAAATCTTATTAATCAACGGTTATTTCATTTCCAAATCTTTGTCCAATATAAAAATTCAGCCTAATTTAGAGGCGTAATTCTTACTGAATATCAAAAAATACAAACACACTAGGGATAAAATATTTACTTAATCATTCATAATGTAATGTCTAACAGGATTCTATCAGTGCAATATATACTCATACTTGTCCTATTTTTTATTCTAAATAGATCATGCAACCAGACAACGCCTCATAAACACATATTAATCATCCAGTCTTACGAAGCCGGCCTCCCTGCATATAAGAACATGAAAAATATCTTTGCCGAACAATTACGGAAAAGAGACATACATGCAGAGATCCATACCCTTTATCTGGACGGAACCAAGAAAACGGAGAAAAAACAAAAACTGACTATATATGAGGAACTGAACAGGTTATCATCCTGGAATCCGGATATCATCCTGACCTGTGACGATCCGGCCCTGAATGCCTTACTGACCTGCGACCATCCTTCCGTTAAAACGACTCCGATCGTCTTTACCGGAGCGAACTACCCGAACGTGCCATTCATTCAAAAACAGTCCAACATAACAGGCTTCCGTGACAAACCGGATTACAGAACCAATATAGAACTGATAGAACAACTCATAGGAAAATGTATTGTTGTGCGGGTTACCGACGATATCTATGCAGACAAAATCATCCTGGCAGACATGGATGAACAGATCAAAGATATCTGCAAAACAAACAATATCTTCTCCCCGGACAAAATACGCTTATCCGGAAAACGCGGTACCTCCATCTCCAAAAACAAAAAAATAATACCGGACGCCATGTACATAAGCACGATCAACGGAAAATCGACCCGTTCGTTGATCAAAGGGTTAGGCGAGAACTATTATAACAAGGCCTATCTGGCAATCAAAAGAGATTATCTGACTCTCTCTTTGGGACGTTTCAGTTCTTTCCCCGGTTTTCGGTCCTCAACGAAATGGTCGGTTATAATTATGGTGTAATCGGAGGATATGTCACGACACAGCAAGAACAAACAACCCTGGCCGCCAACCGTATTGCCGATATACTGAACGGGGCTCCAGTAAGCAACTTTCCACAAATTACGGAGGCAGGCAAAAAGTACATATTCGATTATAAAATACTCGACCAATGGGGAATCAGTCTCAACAAACTGCCGATAGACAGCGAGATCGTAAATATCCCCTTTTATATCCGTTACCAGTTCTATATTATATGTATAGCAGTTTTGCTGGGAATTATACTGATAATTATTATCATTTACCAGCGAATGTTGTATAAGAGAGAGGCTGCCCATAAAAAAGAGGTACAGGAAAATCTGAAACATGAGAAGGAATTTCTATCTTTCGCTTTGGAGAGCGGTAACATTTTCACATTCCGGTATAAAAACGGAACTTTCTATTTCGACAAAGAGTTTTATCATTATCTGAATATGCCAGAAGAGCCCATCAGTGCGGAACGTTTCAGCAAGGCTATCCACCAGGACGAACAGGCTGATTTCCAATTAAACAGGTATAAGCTGGATCATGGTTTCCCCTCCCGTCAGATAACCAGAAGAAGATATGATTTTAACGGACAAGGTCATCAGTGGTGGGAATTTCGGTATGCCCAGAACACCAACATAAAGACTGCCGGCAATGATTATTCCGTCGAAGTAAACGGCCTCTGCCTTAATATTCAACAAATCAAGGAAACAGAAATCAATCTGACCAAGGCCCTGAAAAAGGCGGAAGAATCCGATAAGATGAAATCGGCCTTCCTGGCCAATATGAGCCATGAGATACGTACACCGCTCAACGCCATCGTCGGCTTCTCCCAACTGCTGAGTTCGGATATGGAACTGGAGCAGGATGAAAAAAATGAGTTTATCGGCCTGATAAACACGAATAACGACTTGCTTCTCAAACTGATCAGCGACATTCTGGACCTGTCGCGCATCGAGTCCGGACAAATATCCTTTACCTATGCAGACTGCGATCTGAATCAATTGGTGGAAGATATCTTCAATACACATCGCGTACTGATGCCTCAGGGAGTAGAATTGCTCAAAGAAGTTCCGGAGATTCCGGCCATTATCAACACAGACCGTTTCAGACTGACCCAGGTAGTTACTAATTTCATTAACAATGCGACAAAATTTACCACTCACGGATATATCAAAGTCAAATACGAATACGACACCGAACATATCCTTCTGTCGGTCGAAGATACGGGAAAAGGTATTCCCAAAGATAAGATAAAGCAGGTATTCGAACGTTTCCAGAAACTGGATGAGTTTGCCAAAGGAACCGGTCTCGGACTGGCAATCAGCCTGAGCATTATAAAAACGTTTAAAGGAACCATCCTGTTGGATTCGGAAGAAGGGAAAGGCAGCAAGTTTACTATCTCGCTACCCTATACTCCTCAATAAAACGCTTATTGGCTTTTGCCTCTTTAGTCCATTCCGGTATAACGGTTTTCAGAAATTCATCTTTGGCAGCCAGTTCTGATTTCATATCCAGACCTATATATTTCTGCGCCTTCTCCTTGGTTGAGATATCGGGCATGGGCACTTCTTGATTATAACCGTGTTTATTCAGTACGTCTTTTATGACCAGGCGTGCTTGCATCGTTTTATACAGGCCATCGCCTAAAATACGTTGTACTTCCTGGGGAGCATGGAAGGCAGCGCCATGGGAAGCGATAGCAAAATCCCAACGCCACTGGGCCTGGCGAAGCAGTTTGAGCACGGGCTCCATCTGGTTATCCGACGCACCTCTATCCCAGGCAAACTTAGCTTCGATATGTGCTTTTACCAACTCTTTTTCCAATTTATTACGCAGTTCCATGGCTTTGTTCTGCCGGGTATATACGTCCTGACGAAGCACTTCCGCACTTTCATGATGACAGGTCTGGCATGTTTTTTCGATCATCGCCAACGGGCTTTGGATATGATGATTATTATATGACCGGAGCTCTTCCTCGACATACGGCATATGGCACTCACCGCAGGAAACGCCCCGGCGGGCATGGATCCCCATCTGAGCCAGTTCAAAATCCGGATGCTGGGCTTTCAACATGGGAGTTCTACTCAGTTTATTGACATAATCGGAAAAACCTATTTTATCGTAGTAGTTCTCAATAGCTTCGACAGTATACCCGGAATCCCAGGGAAGAACAACCTCTTTATTCTCCCCTTTTAAATAATACTCCGCATGGCACTGAGCACAAACAAGCGAACGCATCCTTCGGTCCGAAGCATCTTCAATGGGATCGCCTTCCCGTTTCAGAGCGTCGATCAGGAACTGACGCGGAACACGCAAATCCATACTCTCCGGATCATGACAATCGCCGCAACCGACAGGATTGACCACTTCCGATCCCCAGTCGTACCATTTCTTTTTATAGAACCCATCCGAACCCACTTCGTCTATCAGCCGTGGAACATCCAGGCTTTTACAGGCCCAACAGGAAGCGGGCTGAGGACCATCATTCGCTTTTCGCGGAGCTCCGGTACGCAAACTATGATAAAGATCTTCAATAGCATACATATGTCCTCTCGGAGACAAATAACTTTTTGAAAAACCATAACCCGCCCACAAGATTACCATTTCGGGCCGCATAGCCAGAATGTCTTCGGCCTGATTACCGTTATACAAACTTTTGAAAGTCGTATCCGCCGTATTTTTCCAACTCTTATATTCGTAGGAATTCGATAAATCCAGTTCATTGGTTTGAAAAAGATCTTCCGTTCCTCCGTTTTCCACTTCATCGATAAATATGATTTCTCCCCTATTTACATAAGAATATCCTGTAGTCACGATTAAAATGGCTATAACAGTTGCGAGCAGCAACACTTTTAAATACCCTACACCTAGTGTTTTTTTCATCAGATATAATTTGCTTATATAAAATCCATATGCAAATAGCTTTAATAAGCTTTGATTTTTGAGCTGTTTGATTTAGATCACAAATGTAGTAAAAAGATATTATGGACCAAGAGAATTTTGATAACTATAAAATAAAGCTGTATTTTTGCAGCATAAATAAATGAACCTCTATGCGTATCGACATACTGACCGTACTTCCGGAAATGATCAATGGAATGATTAATTGCTCCATCGTAAAAAGAGCACAGGACAAGGGACTGGCTGAAATCCATTTACATAACCTGCGTGACTACACGACCAACAAATGGCGGCGTGTGGATGATTATCCTTTCGGCGGTGAGGCCGGGATGGTGATGCAGATCGAACCGATCGACCGGGCTATCTCCGCTTTGAAAAGCGAACGGGAGTATGACGAGGTTATTTACACCTCTCCCGACGGGGAAACATTCAACCAACCGATAGCAAACAGCATGTCCCTGCTCAATAACATGATCATTCTATGCGGCCATTATAAAGGGATCGACTACCGTATCCGTGAACATCTGATCACCCGGGAAATATCCGTAGGCGACTATGTCCTGACAGGCGGCGAACTGGCTGCCGCTATTATTACCGATGCGGTTGTCCGCCTGATACCCGGAGCCATCGGTGACGAACAGAGTGCCCTCTCCGATTCTTTCCAGGATAACCTGCTGGCTCCGCCGGTCTATACACGCCCGGCTGATTATAACGGTTGGAAAGTTCCGGATGTGCTTCTCTCCGGCCACCAGCGTAAGATCGACGAATGGCGGTTGCAGCAGGCACAGGAACGGACGGCACGGCTACGGCCGGATTTGCTGAAAGGGGAATAAACCGAAACAACTTTTTTGACAAAATAACACCCTACCAGGTATTTTATAAACATATTGATATGTTAAAAAATATTACCCGGTAGGGTATTTTATTTTACCCGGTATATTAATCCGATTTACCCGGTAGAGTAGTGTCATTTTGATAGTTGTCTATTTTAGCAAAATACTCAAATCACTATTCTTTTGTCGCGCCATCAATTGCGCTATATATAAGGAACGGGGAAATAGATTGATCTCATTCTGTCCTTCCCAGATGCCATCCGGGCGATCGGTAAAATGACCGGGATACTTCTTACCTTTCAGTCCTATGCAATAATTATGTCCCGAAGTCCACGGGTTCTGTACGGCAGCACGGTTCACCCGGCAATTCCACAATACCTGCGTCACGCCTGCCCAGCCATGTCCGCTTCCCATCTGGCCACGGTCCTGTACGTTTATTTCGCCATCGGTGACGATATTGTCATATAATGTGCCGACAGACCAACGGTGGTGCGGACCTATATCGGCAAACGTCTGCGAAGCCGTGCAATTATAAAAGACATTCGGACCGCATACCTGTGCACCGGTTACATAATCATGACGGCCTTCCGTCGCCTGGCAGTTCATAAAGAGATTCTGCTGTCCCCAGTTATTGAAGGAATAACGATAGCCTCCGGTAATAAGGGACTTTGCTTCCAGGCAACGACAATCCACAACAGAAACGTTTTTGGCAAAACGTTCGCAACTGACAGCCGAGTAGCCGAAATAACGGGCCGTGATGTTCCGCACCCAACAGTTTTCCGCCTTATCCAGTCCAACGGCAATCCAACCGTGTTCCAGGTCTTCATAATCTTCAAACTCGGATTCAAAGCAGATATCCGATATACCGACCTCACTGATACGTCCGTCGAACGTATATTTATAGACTTCGCCGCCTCCAAACTTCTTATCCATCTGCATCACGACAGGGTTGTCGATAAAAAGACGGTTCCCTTCGATCTTCGTGATCTGACGCTCGAAAGCCAGGTTATATTCCTGCGGCGTCCATTGGCGTGTACCTTTCCGTTCCACGATCTGATCCATCTTAATGGCATGGATCCATTCCCGGGTACCGGGACGGTAAACGATCACCCGGTCGCCCACCTTAAAACCTTTTGTCGACGAAACCCGGAATGAATGGGTACCGACCGGCACGAAATCGTCTGTTATCTTCACCCGTGTATTCGGTATTTCCTTCATCGAACCGGCACCTTCCACCCGGATCAAAGTACGACGCTCTTTACCGGTAGCGATCAGACGGGTTTCATTGATATTATCGCCTTCTCCCATCAACACTATACCACCGGTGTTTATCACGACAGAACCTGCAATCCTGTAAACGCCCCGTTTTAAAAGGATCGTCCCCCGATAGCCGTTTTCATCCGGCTGCCTGCGGGATATTTCATCAATAGCCTCTTGTATCAAGGCTCCGCTATCCCCTTCTTTTACCGGAGAAACGACTTTAACAACCGGATATCGAGGAATACTTTTATTGCCATGATGATAGCCTACCCGGCTGAAATCAGGTATGGTATTGCCGTCTTTATCGGGAATATAAGTCAGAATACCTTCCTCACTGATCCTGACCAGCGAAGACTGCCAGGCCGGCGGCAGCTTCGTCTGTGCATGGCTACAAACGAAAGCTGCTCCGGCCACTAGTCCGATTATGATTTGTTTAAATGCGCTCATTCGATACTTAATCTTCAATGATTACACGGAAACCTACATTATGCACTTTCTGCCAGGGCAGATAAGATTTACGGTAATAGGCTGTCGAAGTTTTCGGATGATCGGTCCAGGAACCGCCGCGTACCACTTTTTCGGTTCCGTTACCTTGTGCCTTCTCGTTATAAGGATAAGGCAGATAGTCGGAACGTGTCCATTCGGCGATATTACCCTGCATATCATACAATCCCCAGGGGTTAGCCTGATAACCACCACCTTTCACCATCAGCATATTGCCGTCGTCGACATTATTGTCTTTCGGCTGGTATGTGTAGTATTTGTACCAGGGATCACCCGGGCTCATCGGTTGCGGGTTCACACCTCTTACCGCCAGCTTGTTCAGTTGTTTGTCACCCATATTTTCATAGGTGGCAAAATCGGTATTCAGCGCCCCGTACCAGAAATCGGATTCACTACCGGCACGACAGGCCCACTCCCACTGCATTTCGGTCGGCAAAGTCACTTTCAAACCGGTTTTCTCACTCAGTTTCTCACAGAAGGCCATCGCCTCTTCCCAACTGACACGGATGGCGGGTTGTTCCGGATTGTTGGCCGGATACCCCTGGTGCACATGATCCTTCCAAAGTTGGTTCACGAAACGGCTGTTATGATCGGGGAAAATCGTACGGAATTGTTCGTTACTCACCTCTATCTCCGCCATCCAGAATGCCTTTTTCACCTCCTGTTTGCTGGCCGGAGAGTAATCGGAATGTCCCTTGTTACTTCCCATCACAAACTTTCCGGCCGGGATGCGTACAAAGTTCATCACGATGCCCGGAGCCAGCTCGATGCTCTTCTTTGTCTCCTGTTCCTTTGCCAGCATGCTCTTAGCGATTGTTGCATCAAACGGCCAGCCTTTCACATTCACTTCTTTATCTTTATATTCCCTGCGTTCCGGTTTTACGGGAGACGGCTTCGGCTGTTTGTCCAGATAATCGGCATAGGCACGGATCTCCGACTGCCAGTCTACACCGGAACCGGCATATTTCTCCGTCAACTCCGTACGACGGCTGATCTGTTCCACTCCCTTAAAGATATTTGCTTTAAATTTACTATGATAAGGAGCATTAAAGTCAATCCAGTTATAAAGCGTTTTCCATTCCTTATCGGTCAGTTCAACACCATGATGTCCGGTTTTCAACATTTTGATCAGCTGGCTGGTCGAGGCATGATATTCGTACGGATTCAAGACTTCGATCTCCGCTTCCGGTCCCTGGCGGTGGATATACGGATGAAGATTCAGATAACTTTTGCCAAATCCGGTAAAATCATCGATACGGCCACCGGTAAAATCGGCCAGTTTATTGGAACCGTCATGGCAGGCGATGCAGGCACGGTCCAGCACCGGCTGTACTTCCAGTTCGAACGTGAACGGACGCTGTCCGCCTTCCGGCAATGCGATCGCATGCGGTTTGATAGTCGAAGCGACCACACGTTTCGGGATAGGTATCTGATTCTGGTCTTCGTGGCAACCGATACAGGAGACGGTTTCTCCCGGCATTCCGGTCAGCCAGCTACGCATCCACTGCACGGCACGTCCGCACGAATCCAGCGGCTGAAGCGAGATCGGCGTATTGGCAGGAATAGTGAACAATGCGGAACCATCCTCTTCGACCGGCACCGTGCCCAACAGGCGTTTGATATCCCATCCGCTCTGAACACCCTGTGCCCAATGGTCGGACGGAGTTTTATTATAAGCATATTCGTAAGACAACACACGGAATGCTTTCACCGTACCACGGGGTACGCCCTTCAAACCTTCACCTTCGTAAATATCCTGGATAAAGACAGTCGCCTCCTTCGTGCCCGGTTTCGTACGGTCGGGAATAATGGGGGGAACCGGAGTTTTCTTTACCGGTATCGGGTGGATCAATCCTTCACCTTCATACTCGGCAATCAGCGTCAGATTATCATACACGTCTACCAGATAAATGCCCCATAAAGCATTCGGATTCAATTTGGCGGCAACCAGATAATATTTATCGTTCAACGGATAAGGCTTGATAAACTGAGGCCAGACACCATCCACCAGCCGGTCTTTCACGATCGGTTCGATCTTGCGGTCGCGGAATGGCAGTTCCTGCACCATTCCCAGTTCCGACTTGCGGCCTTTGGAGGGATCGAACAGGATCAGACGGCCGGAACGGGCAACGCCATGGTGTCCGGAGATGATTCCGACAAAACCGGATGCCTGTCCGGGTATCGGCTTCGCATCGAATGTGCTGTTCGGAAAATAAGAGCCGCTGCCGTAAAGTGCTTTCTGCTCGGTTCCGTCAGGATTCATATGCATCACAAAGCGGGAGAAATAGTGTGTCAGGTCGGTGTACTCCCAACGGGTGTACATCACCTTGCCATTGTGCATGATGACCGGCGACCAGTTGGCATCCTGGTCGAACGTCAGACGACGCAGGGAACGGTCTTCCGGATTATAAAGCACCATATTACCGACCTCATCATTCCCGTTTACGCAAGGAACACCGTTGTAACCGATATTGGATACGGCAATGATCTTTCCCGAGGCAACCAGGTCGCATCAAAGAACTCAAGGTCTTTCTCGGGCGATTCAATCAGTTTTTTCAAACCTTTCCCGTCTAGTCCCACTTCGAAAACCTGCCAGCGCTTGTCGGTGTCGATCATGGAAAACATCACACGGTCGGCATCCCAATGCAGTTTCAGGTCGGGAACGGACGAACCGTTATCCGGCTTGAAGATGGTACGTGACTGAATGTCGCCGCGAAGATTCGATAGTTCGACGATCTCCGCATCGAATCCGCCACGCGGGGCGGAAGTCTGGTTCGACCAGTTATTATTCTGTGTTCCCAGCGAACGGGGATTGACCTGGCGGGCAGAGGTACCGATATGGTAACGGCCCACGATCAGTTTATCCATATCCAGTTCCGGATTGGCCAGCAGTATTTCCCGTTTTAACTGTAAAGCCTGCCGGGCATCTTTTATTGTATTTTCATCGTTTGAATAGATACCGGCAAAACCTTTGCCTACCAATCCTTTTAAGGTAGACAATCTGGATTGGTTTACGGCCTGGTCAAACGACTTACTGCGTTTCATATCATTGAAAGCCTCTTCAATGGCCCGCATATTAAGCCAGCTCAGCGACTCCTGCAATTCGTATACCTTCATGGCATCCTGCGCAATATTCAGGTATGTCACCACTTGTTTATCCAGCTCCTTCTCCTGACCGGCAGCAGCGATACGGGCTGTAAAATATTTTTTATCCGCCAGCAGGTCTACGACCGATTCGGCGATATGTTTTTCTATGGTAGCATCATAGGTTGTCACCAGGGCTTTCATGTCGCTTCCGGCAAACGGAAGGAATTGTGCCGATTCAGACGGATAGCCGGCAATAATATCTTCGGATAACTCTTTGCCCGTTATCCCCTGCAAGCGAAAAATAGCGGTCCCTGCGGAGGAACGGTTTTCCAATCCGATTTCCGCTTCAAAACGGACATATTTTTTATCCAGCGGAACGACGATCTGTGAGTTGGCATTCGCTATAATCGTCCGTTCGTATGTTTTCCCTTTCATAATGACCGGAACGCCTTTGGCATTGGCGTTAAAGACCGGGCGGCCTGTACCGGTATCCTTAAAAGTATCTTTCAGATCGTTCAGCCAGACGGAAGAACCGTCGGCCGCGATCAATCGGGCATTTGCCCATACAGCCTGGTCGTCGGCAGTTCCGTCGACCGTACCCCAGGTATAAAGTACCATTTCATCCAGTCCGGTCACATCGGCGGTAAACATTTCGGCAGCTTGTTTCGCCTTAATTACCTTTGAAGAAACCGGAAGGCTGTTCATTTTCATCTGTTCGTAAGCATTCTGCTTGGCAACGGCAATTTTCTCAGACCAGGAAGCAGGCGTGTTACCCTGCTTTTTCTGCTTTTGAGGAAAAGCGGAAAGCGAAAAGGCCAGGCAGGCTGATAAAACAATTAAACTCTTTTTCATGATATCTATCTCTTATATTTTACGATTTGCGGCATTACCGGTTTTATGAAATAAATCCCTGCTGCTGGTGGCAGTGTCCCACTAAAATCGGAAAGGAAGCCCCGCTTTTAACAGCGGGGCTTCTCACCCATACTTAAATTATTATCGAACGATTAATAGTTCGGATTCTGGATCAATACGCCGTTGGAGAAGTCGATCTGATCCTGTGGCAACGGGAAGTATTCATGCGCCTTAGACCAGGCTGTTACATGTCCCGCCAACAATGGATCGAGTTCAAGGCCATTCAGCTTATCCATGATTTTCCAACGTTTCATATCATAGTAACGGATCAACTCAAAGGGAGTTTCCACACGACGTTCATGACGGATCTTTTCACGCAACTGATCCTGTGTCAGATTGGCGGCCAGATCTTCCAGTCCGGCACGGTTGCGTATCTGGTTCACCATTTCCGTTGCACCGGCTATACCCAGTTCATTGGCAGCTTCAGCTTTCAAGAGTAATAATTCACCCCAACGAAGGAAGACCCAGTCCTGTTCACTACGTGTACTAGCCTGCCACATATCACCATCTTTCATCAACGGAGTCAACCATTTTACCATAGCCTTCTTCAAATCGCTTCTGTTTAAAGATACAATTTCGCCTCCCGGCCACTGATATTTATCATCGAAAGCAACGATCTGTCCCAACCGGTTATCACCTTCCTCATAATCATTGGTCAGGTTTGCAACCGGACGTACTCCGGAGTAATTGCCGTATATATGATCGAAATTATTATAATTGTTCGGAGCCAGAAACTTGATAGAGAAAACAATCTCCGGACTGGCTTCCTGTGCATCATAAGTAAAATTGTCGGCATAACGATCGGCTAATGAGTATCCTTTGATTTCATTCAACAAATTGTATGCTTCCTGCACTTCGTTACGATTAGCGACCTTACCGTCTTCGCCAAAGGCATGGAACATCAGAAGACGTGCCTTTAACCCCTGGGCAGCCCCTTTGGTTGCATGTCCGCCGGCACCCTTGAATGTCTTGTCGTCCATTTTATCGATAGCAGCCTGCAAATCAGTGATCAGATTATTGTAAACTGTTTCCAAAGATTCTTTCGGCATATTCTGAATTGTAAGATCCAGCGGTTCTGTCGGATACGGAACCTCACCATAACACAGATAAAGCAGATAATAGCAGTAAGAACGTAAGAAAAGCGCCTCCCCTTCATACTGGTTACGGACACTATTCATATCTCCGCCCTGATAATTCTTCAACTGATATAAGAAGATATTCAGACGGGTGATAGCTTCGTAGGCTTCCTTATAAAGTTCCGGAACGAAACCCGTCATAGACGGATCTATATTATCCGCCTGGATCAGGTCTGTTTTATACACATAGCTGGAACCGGAACTACCGTACCCATTATCTGTCAGACAGTCATAAACAACCATCCCATACGATAACGTTTTAGCCTGCATACCCTGATAACAACCGGTCAATGCGGAATCAAAATCTGATTTTGATTGCCAGAAAATACTTTCTGACGGAGAAGTTGTCGGTGGCGTATCTAAAATATCAGAACAGGATGATACAGTCATCATGCCGGCAACCAATAGTGAAATATATGATAGTTTATTCATTTTCATAACTATTTTACAATTAAATTAGAATTCAAGATTTACACCGAATGAAATGATACGGTTCTGTGGATAATAAACCAAACGTGTACCCTTTGTGGAATTATAATTACGCTCCGGATCACCACCCTGCGGGAATTTAGTTATTGTCAACAAATTATCACCAGAGAAGTAAAAACGCAGACGTTCGATCTTCGCTTTGCTTGTCAGTGCTTTCGGCAATGTGTAACCGAATGTCAGATTTTTCAAACGGAAATAAGAAGCATTGTACAACCAGTAGGTACTTTCACGCTGGTTCTTTGCACCACCTAAATCTGCGAAATACAAACGCGGATATTTGGCATCTCTATGATCTTCCGTCCACATATTGTCAATATAGTCTTGTGAGATCGGTGTTCCCTGATAAAACGGACGCAATCCCCAGCCACTGGCATAATGTTTTACTCCCTGTACACCTTGTCCCATCAAAGAGAGGTCGAAACCTTTCCAGCTAGCACCCAGGTTCACGGAATACTCAAAATCAGGGAAGCGGCCATCAAGTACTTTACGGTCGTTTTCATCGACAATACCGTCAGGTACTCCATTCGGACCACTGATATCGGCATATTTAATATCACCCGGCAATGTCTTATCATTAAATTGTTTGGGAGAATTGGTCACATCTGCTTCATCCCTGAAAATGCCGATTGCTTCATAACCATAGAACGATCCGTAAGGCAGACCTTCTTTATAAATCAATCCCTTAGAAGAATCCACATAATCGGCGCCGTATTTCGTCAATTCATTTCTAGTGCGATCAAAGAATACACCAGCATTATAACTCAATCCTTTGAATATGCCTTCCCGGATATACCCATTATAAGCCAGTGATATTTCAATACCTTTATTTACCATTTCACCAGCATTGACAAACGGAGCTTTCAACCCCAGTAATGAATTGCTCTGTGCCTCACGAAGAATATCGTATGTTCTTTTCTTATACCAGTCAAAAGTAATATTGAAACCGTTGAAAGCTGTGATATCGATACCGAAGTCGCCAATAGCCGTAGATTCCCATTTCAAATCACGGTTGGTAAGAGCTGTCTGTGCAACACCGGCACCTAAATTTGTGTTGTCGAAACTATAATCCTTACCTGTTGTAACCAATGCATAATAAGAATAAAGATCGACATTCTGGTTACCCAGGATACCCCATGAACCACGCAACTTCAAACTATTCAGCCATTCCCAGTTAAGATCCTTCATCCATTCTTCTTCAGTCATACGCCATCCCAAAGAGAAGGAAGGGAATATACCCCAGCGAGATTCGGATGAAATACGTGAAGAACCGTCGTAACGGGCATTCACTTCCAACAAATAGCGTTGTTTGAAAGCATAGTTGGCACGGAAGAAAGCAGACATAATGCCCCATTCTTCTGATTTACCTTTGTTAGTCTGTACAGAAGAAATACCTGTATTCAGTTCATGCAAGGGGAAGTCATAATTCTGACGGTAACCTTCCAGATTATCCATTTTATAATATTCCAGATTGTAACCTGCCATAAAAGAGAAGTCATGTTCTTTATTCGGAGTAGCCAGTCATATTTCAAATAAGTATATAAGTTATAATAAGAGCTGTTTTCCATTGTACTGGTCAAACCGGTTCCGTTTGTATTCAATGTACCGTTCTGTGTGCCGTCATGGTAATAATAAACCGGTGTTGGCAATGCTCCCCAATTCTTTATATGTTGTTGTTTGTAACGCATAGCACCTTTGGTATACCAACTCAAACCCTTGATCGGACTCACTTCCAGCCAAGCCTGTGCGTTTACATCAGTATTTACATAATTCTTGAAGTTTTCCGTTTCAGTAATAGCGACCATGTTTTTATTATTACTTTCAAAGGTAAATGCCTTCATCGTGTAACGCTTAATACCTGTACCATCATCCGGCAACCAGGGCATATAAGTCGGAGCCTGCGAAATAGTTGACAAATAAGCATCCGTATCACCCTGGCGTGTTTCCTGACGATTGCTGCGGCTGCCGGTAAAATACATTCCGAAACGTATCCAATCATTTACCTGTGAAGTCAGATCCAACGTTGCATTGTAACGCTTGAATTCCTGCCCTTTCATGGTACCAGGCTGATTGATCATGCTTAAAGAAGCATTGTAAGAAGTTTTACCGGTAGTACCGGCTACACTCAGGTTGTGCTGCTGAACAAAAGCAGGATCAAACATATAATCCAGCCAGTTGAAGCTAGGATATTTAGTCGGGTCGGACGGATTGGTATAATTCGCAATCATCTCATCCGAATAACGGTCAGTTGCCGGAGCACCGGAGTTATCCTTTGCCATATTGAAATATTTCATATAGGTAGGAGAATCCCAAATCACATCCAACAGATTTGTCGGATTGTGGACTGCAAAGTTTCCATTATAACGAACAGAAATACGGTCTTTTGTTTCCGAACCATTCTTGGTTGTAATCAAAATCACACCGTTTGCAGCACGTGAACCATAAATAGAAGCCGAAGCTGCATCCTTCAACACAGAAACACTTTCAATAATGTTCGGGTCGAGGGAGGCGAGGTCTCCCTCGACACCGTTAATCAGGATTAACGGATCGGAACCGGTACCGGAATAAGTACCCTGACCACGTACACGGATCTGAACTGATTCATTACCCGGTTGTCCCTTGTCGGAAGTGATACGCAAACCCGGCATCTGGCCTTGCAACATAGTAGATGTATTGGCTACCGGACGTTTGGCAATTTCTTCTCCCGTCACAGCAGAAACGGCACCGGTCAGGTTCACCTTCTTCTGCGTACCGTAACCTACTACGACTACTTCATCCAAATTCTGGGTATCTTCATGGAGAGTAATTTTCAGGCGGGCATTACTTGTTACTTTTATTTCCTGGTCTTTATAACCAAGATACTTTACCAATAAAACATCGCCGGTTTTAGCCGGGACAGTGAAGTTCCCTTCTACATCTGTAATAATACCTGTGGTTGTTCCTTTCACTAGTACAGATACCCCGATCATCGGGTCTCCGAATTCATCCAGAACGATTCCGGAGATAGTCTGTGTTTGCGCGAACAAACTTAGACTTGAGTTAAACGCCACCATTAATAATAATAATCGCCAAAACGATTGAGTGGCCCTTTTGATTTCTTTTTTCATTTAATCATGGATTTAATTAGACTTAAAATTTCAACAAATTCAATAACACAAAGAAACATATTCTCTTTTTTACAAAAGAAAACATGCTTCCAATTTAGTATTAAATTATTCTATATGAATAGATTGATACAAAAGTGACAGAAAAGTGATACGATTTTATCAGCCGCCCTGTTCCTGATTGTTTTTCATCTGCACAAATTCAGTGGGAGTGCATCCATAAAAAGCCTTAAAGGAATTGGAGAAGTAAGAGTGACTGTTAAATCCAAGATGTGACGCAATTTCAGAGACATTCATTTCGGATTCTTTCAACAATTTAGCCGCCATCTCGAGGCGTTTGTTACGGATCAGTTCCATCGGTGAAAGTTCGGTGATGGATTTGAGTTTACGATAGAGATTTGCACGACTGATACCGATTTCCGTGCATAATAATTCGACATCCAGCTTTTCATTGGATATGTTTTTCTCGATCACATCAAACAGTTTCTGGGAGAAACGTTCGTCGGCCGACTTCACCTCGATCCCCATCACATCCGGGGAGAAACGTTTTCCATAGAGTTTTTTCAATTGCTCCCTCGAGGCCAGCAGGCTGCGGATACGTGTCTGCAACACGTCCATATTGAACGGTTTCACAATATAATCGTCCGCTCCCGCCTGGAATCCTTCCTTGATATGGACTACCATCGAACGGGCAGTCATCAGAATAACCGGGATATGCCCTACGCGGATGTCATTCTTGATCATCGTACACAGTTCCAGTCCGTCGCGCTTCGGCATCATGATATCGCTGAGTACCAGGTCAGGGAAATCCTGCACTACTTTTTCGTAAGCCCTCACCCCATCGGCTGCTTCAATGACAATATATTCGGCTTCCAGGCTTTTCTTCAGATAATCACGTACATCCTTATCATCCTCAACCAACAGGATTTTATATTTCGGTTGATCTCCTTTTTCCGGTAACGGCAACGAGACCGATATATCCTCCGTATTCGTTATTTCCGCAATTTTATCTATTTCCCTGCTCTCTATCTGTTCTTCAGAGAATGCCGAACGGGATACCGGAAGGATAACGACAAAGCAAGCACCTTTTGTTTCCGTATGATCCACATAAATTACCCCACGATGGAGCTGCACAATCGTATAAACAAGACTCAGACCGATACCTGTCCCCGACAAATTAATACCGGACGTTTCAGGAATCTGATAGAAAGGAGTGAATATCTTATCCGCCTCTCCTTCTTCAATCCCTTTACCGGAATCTTTGACTTTCAGGATTACGTAATGAATGTTTTCATCTTTATACAATCCGTCAGTCTGTTTCGGGTCCAGTTCTTTCAGGGTTACTTCCGACACCTCCATAAGAACAGATTCACCGGAAGCCGTATATTTGAAGGCATTCGACAAGAGGTTAAAGACGACTTTTTCCAAGAGGGATTTATCAAACCAGCCATTGATCGTTTTAGGAGTACAATTCAGGGTGAATTTGACTTCATTGGTCAAAGCAATCTGATTGAACGCATAATAGATTTCTTTGATATATTCGCAGATATCTCCTTCACTTACCTTCAGGTCCATGCTACCCGCCTGGTTCTTATGCAGGTCCATCAGCTGATTGACAAGAAGCAAAAGTTTTTGGGCGTTCTTATAAATAATGGATAGCTTGTCATGCAACTCCGCCGGAATATCCACCCGTTTGACCAGTTCTTCAAACGGAGTGATAATCAGCATTAAAGGTGTACGCAACTCATGAGAGAAGTTTGTGAACAGACGTATCTTCGCCTGATGAAATTCTTCCTGTTTTTGTTTCTCCAGTTGTTTCATTTTCAACCCGGCTTCCAGGTTACGTTTGATATTTACATAATAAAGAATTCCGTAAATAATAGCCGCTAAAGCAATAACATAAAACAGATAAGCATACCAGGTTCTCCACAGAGGCGGCTGCACAACAATAGCCAATGAACGTCCTTCCTCATTCCAGACGCCATCATTATTAGAGGCTTTTACGCGAAAAACATATTTGCCGGGACTCAGGTTGGTATAAAAGGCAGAATTACGTTCTCCTACATAGTTCCAATCCGTATCATATCCTTCCAGTTTATAAGCATACTGATTTTGCGTCGCATAAATATAATTTAAGGCCTGGTAAGTGATTGAAAAGTTATTTTCATTATAAGCCAAACGGATCGTTTCCATGCCGTCCAATACTTTATTCAGGATAGCAGACTCATCACCGACTTTCACCGGATGGTTGTTAACTGATAATTGCTCCAATACCACAGGCGGAATATTATTATTTTTATCCATCGCTTCCACATGAAATGTCACAAAACCGTTGCTTCCGGCAAAACAAAGACTCCCATCCGGCAAGGCGATGCCGCTATGCAATGTAAATTCACGAATATCTATTCCGTTATGACGATGATAATTCCTGACTTCATCTTTCGCCGGATCAAACATGATCAGGCCGTTTACCGTACTCATCCATAACCGTTGATCGCTACTTTCCACCAACGTACAGATATTATTGTCCAGCAAACCTTCCCTGACAGTCATTATCCGTCGGATCGCTTTCGATTCATCCAGTTGAAAAATACCACCTCCGTAGGTTGATACCCATATCTCACCGGATTTAGTCCGGACAATCGCCGATATATAGTTATTGGGAATCCTGTATTTCTCAACAGAAGCCTCATTGGAATATTTTGTCAGCTGTTTTTTATGCGTATCGAAGCGAAGCAATCCCTCGGCCGTACTTCCCAGCAAAAAGACACCGTCTTCTTCTTCCAGGATACAACGTACGTTCGAAAAATAGATCGGTTCATCTACATTATTATAAAAGGTAGTAACCAGGGAATCATTCACAAAACAGGTCAGTCCAAATTCGGTCGATGCGCCACCCACCCATAAAACATCATTATGATCGCGAATGATAGAATAGATGGAATATTCAATCGGATACTGATGATACAAGGAAAATTTTTTGGTTTTGATATTAAACTTGTAGATTTCTCCTTTAGTCGTTCCGCACCAGACATAACCGTCTTCGTAAAAAACGGATTTAATGATATTCGTATTAAATGCGAACCGGACGGAAGGATCGATCAGGTAATAATGTGACTCATTCGTCCGCTTATTATAATTCAATAATCCGTATCCTTCTGTCGCTATCCATAAATCTTCGGGAGATTCATACGTAATAGCTCCGTAAATACCGGTCCTGATATTCAATTCTTCCTGTGGTTTATGAAGAATAAAACGGTTTGTGAACATATTCAGATAATTAACCCCTCCGGCAAATGTACCGACCCACAGCGTTTCGTCCCGGTCTACACAAAAACAATAAACCGAATAATGGCTTAATGACTTATTTATATCGTCGTAACCGGCCACCTTTACGATCCGTTCGGTCGCTTTATCCAAATCAAAAATGCCATCAAAAGTACCGATCAGCAGCTTCCCCTGCCATTCGATTATACAACGCACCGAGTTATTGCTCAATCCGCTGTTTAAATTAGTATATGAGGTCACCTCATTATCACGCAGATTGATTTTATTCAGTCCGCTATTCTTACAACCAACCCATATCTGCTTCTTATCATCTTCATAAATGGAAGTAATATTGTTGTTATTCAATGGCATATTTTTAGATTCACTCGTAAACTGACTGATCAGATTCATCTGATGGTCACATAGGAGCAATCCTTTGTTTCTTGTACCGATCCAAAATCTGCCTGAGCTATCTTCCAGCAAAGTCACTATCATTGCTCTTTCAGTATCATCTTCTATAGGGATATATTCAAAATGGTCTCCCTCCCTATTATAGCGATTCAACCCCTCCCAGGTTCCAACCCACAGACAACCCGAACGGTCGGTGTATACCGTAGAAATACTATTGGCAACCAATCCGTTTGTCTCCAGGTTATAGCGTTTAATCTCATTTGTGTTCAGATCTATCCGGTTCAGTCCATTGCTGGTTCCCACCCAGAGAAAACCTTCCTGATCTTCGGTAATGGAGGTGACGGAGTTATTCGACAGGCTCTGCTCATTTCCGTCTTCCCGATGATAGATTTTATATTCTTTTCCGTTAAAACGGTTCAGTCCGTTCTTGGTTGCAAACCACAAATACCCTCTCGAATCCTGATAAATAGTCATCACAGAGAGTTGGGAAATCCCTTCATTCAGATCTGAATTAAAAGAATACAGATAGTTTGTCTTTTCTGCATGTAGTGTTAATACGGAAAGGATTAGAAATAGTATCGAAAAAGATTTCCTGATCATACTTGTTGCATCTGATTTATGTAGAACAAAAATAGTAAAAGTTTCGATTAGCAAAAATAATCAATAGGAGATTAACAGCCGGTTTGTGTTTAGAAATAATGAACCTACTTTTCCCTTGATGGAAAAGTAGGCAAAAGATCAAGGCTACACCTGCTTCGCTACTCCGCATCCTACGTTCGCTGTCGTCTGTGAACTCGCTACGCTCAAACAGCACAGCCTCCGGACGCTCTCTACGGATGCTTCGTTTAACGCTCATCAGCTGAGGCCTTTCATAGAACGCTTGGCGTTCTCCTGGGATGCCGATACCACCTGTTAAATCCAGAAAGTCTTTGTTCTATAAGTATCGGTATCGGCCATCCTAAGCGGGTGAACGTCCGCTCCGGTGAAGCCGGTTGAGCCTTGATCTTGTTGTACTTTTCTATCAAGAGAAAAGTAACATTCAATTCTGATTCAAATAACCTCCTTATAAATCAGATTTACTGTATTTCCATAAATACAGTCGGTATCCCCTCTGACTTAACGGCTACTATGCTCTTTCCTTTATTCAGATTTACTTTGATGCGAGCCCTGCCGTTATAGGCCTGGACCTTACGACTGCCGGTAGATGTACCCTGATTCTGAATCAATGTTCCATCACCTACCAGTTCAAATTCAAGATATTTCTTTGAATCTAGGCAACGAACGCCTTCCTTATCGTAAAGCAAAGCTCCAACAGCACCGTGTCACCTTCACGAGACACAATATTCAATGTAGCAGAGGCTTCTTCTCCCCATTTTGCCGTCTGATATTCCTGGCTGATCTCATCCGTAATCTTTGTCTTTCCTTTTACGGCCACAGCACGAATCTCGTTCTTTCCTTCTTCATATACACAATTCCAACGCAGTCCGGCCGCCGGATAATCCTGACTGTTGCGTTTCTTCACTCCCTGGCTGACACCGTTCACGAACAACTCCACCTCGTCGCAGTTTGAATAGACAATATTTCTTTGCGATCTCCCTGGTTACCCCAGCGCACCGGCCAGCTATGTCCGTAAATATGTACCATAGGCTCGGTCGTCCAGTATGACTGAAAGACATAATAACTTTCTTTCGGAGTGAAATCACGCTCTATTACCCCTTTCTGATTCACATACGGGACCGGATTTTCGGGACGAACAGGAGTTGAGAAATCCTTGAACGGCCAGTAAGCAGCCCCAGTCAGCCACGGCATTGTTTCCTGCTCTTTCAAATGCCAGTCGATCAGGCGGACAATATAACTTTCCGACCAGTCGCCATCCTTCGATGCACGGGCGGCGCCACCGTATAAGGAAGCATCCCCGGCACGTTCGTCGGCACCATTGCCGGATTCAATACCTTTCAGATTGGCAAATACATTCTCTGAATGACGGCGGGCGTGGCTGTCTCCTCCCCACTCCACATGCAGGAAACGTTTTACCTTCTGCATCTCCTGTTCCGAAACGGATTTATAATCAGTAAATACCCCACGATACCATCCGGCCCAGATAGAAGGAGAATAAACATCCACAATATCACTACAAAACTCACAGCGGCGGATGGCCGTCATACGGGTATCATCCAAGCGATGAGCCAGGTCATGCAATTCCTTCATAAAAGTACGGATAGCCCCTTTATCAAACTCACTGAAATCGTTGGGCCAATCATTTTCGTTACCCAGACCCCAGATAATAACGGCCGGGTGATTATGATGCTGATCGATCATATTAGCTAGCATACGACGGGCCTGTTCCTTATATACCGGACCTCCCAGACCTCCGCGGCACCAGGGGATTTCTTCCCAGACAAGGATACCCAAAGAATCACAAAGTTGGAGGATAATATCTGATTGCTGGTAATGTCCGAGACGGATAAAGTTCACACCCATATCCTTCATCAGCTGCATTTCCGTACGCATCATATCTTCAGTCATTGCCTGGCTACTCCGGCATGATCTTCATGGCGGTGCGTTCCCTGAAGCAAAAGACGCCGGCCATTCAGGAAGAACGGGCCTTTTTCCTGAAATTCAAATTGACGGAAACCGAAGCGTTCTTCCGCTGTCAATGTCTGTCCGTCGGTATTTATAGTCAATTCGCAAGTATAAAGGTTGGGAGAATCCACGTCCCACAAGACGGGGTTTTTCACTTTTACTTCCGTCAGGAATTGATTGCCAAGAGGCTGAACATTTTCTATCGTTTGAGTAAATATCTGTTTGCGATTTGCATCATATACAGAGACAGTCACATCCGCCTTTCGTATATCTGCCGGATTATAGAAAGAGGCTTTGACTTTTACAGAACCTTCTTTCCGATTTGCCGAAAGTTCCGGTTCCAGGCGAATCTGTTCAAAAGAGGCTTTCGGAAGATAAACCAGGTTCAGGTAACGATACAGACCTCCGTAGAGATTAAAATCAGACAAATCGGACGGGATCATTTCCAGATCGCGCGAGTTATCGCAACGGATAGACAGAGGTACTTTTCCTTTGAAACGCTTCACCTGCTTATCATCCGCCATAAATGACTTCACGGCTTCCGTAATATCGACACTCCAACCGTCGTAACCACCGGTATGTTCTCCGACTAATGTGGTATAAACATATACTTTTGTCTTCTGTCCCGCTCCTTCAAAATCCAATATGATACGGCCATCCGCATAGGGATTATCAATTTTCAGCAGTGTTTTATACCAACCCGGTCCCTGATAATAATTCACATCGGGATCTACGGCATCTTCCGCATTGAAACAATGGGGAAGAGTGACTTTTTGCCAGACAGGAACCGTCTCCGGACTTCCCTGTGAAGCAGGGCGCACGGCTTCCCAGATTCCGCCCAGATCACCTTTCAGATATTCCCAGTTATCCGTTAATCGTATTTTTTGTTTAGAAGGTACTTTCCCTGCCATCGAAAAGCAACAAAACAGGAAAAGACAGGAAAAAAGAATGTTTCTCATTATTTATTCGTTTTATATTAGTTAACCATTATCAATAAAGATATACCAATGCAAAGATTGGTTAGTTCAGAATTTATCAAATATGAGTGTTTGTTTATAGCAACTGGTTGTACCTGGCTCCCCTCTCGAGAGGGGGAAGGGGGTGTGTCATATCCCCGCCATACAACCACCATAATCAGAGTCACTTGACTATTACAGGTTCATTTGCCGTTTGCTTCAGCTAACGGTTTACAAGTTGTTTCTCTCTTTTGGCTTCAGCCACATTTCTCCTAGATAGAAAACTGTAAGAAATGGGACTAAAGTCCAATGAGATAGACCACTTACTAATCCGTCAGCTGAAGCAGACGACAAATAAACCTGTTACAAGGCTTGTTTTATTGACTGGCTTTAACACACCCCCTACCCCCTCTCAAGAGGGGAGACAGTTACAACCAGTCAATAAACAGATGATTCAATTTTTTCTAAATTCACAATATCGCTGTTCCTTCCTTCTCCAGTTTCTGTTTCCGGAGGAGGGCTTCCAGATAATAATAATCAGCATATACAATCGGGACATCCACCTCCACATTGTGCATTTTAGTACCTGTGCTATGCAATAGCAAGAAGCCTCTGTCTTTGCCGGCTGCCGCACGGTAGTTTGCTGACAGATTCTCAAGGATTGTATTTGCTTTTGTAACATAATCCTGGCGTTTAGCCGGATCATACATGCTTAACTCATATAAAGCGGAAGCTGTAACAGTTGCAGCAGAAGCATCGCGAGGCTCATTGGGTATTCCCGGAGCATTGAAATCCCAATAGGGAACAAGGTCTTCGGGCAATGTCGGACTGGAAAAGATATAATTTTCTATATGCTTCGCCTGTTCCAAAAACTCAGGCAAACCCGTTTCACGGTAACACACGGTATATCCGTAAAGTCCCCAAGCCTGTCCGCGCGACCAGGCCGATTCATGTGCATATCCCTGATGCGTATGTTTATGCAGCACTGCTCCGGTAATCGTATCATAGTCAACCACATGGTAAGAACTGTAATCATCGCGGAAATGATTCTTCATTGTCGTACGGGCATGATTTACAGCTACATTATAAAACAAAGAATCACCACTTGTCCTGAACGCCCAGAAAAGAAGTTCCAGGTTCATCATATTATCGATAATAACCGGACAATCCCATTTATCCCGGCTATGGTCCCATGAACGGATTATCCCCGCACCCTCTTTATAACGGGTAGTCAAGGTATAAGCAGCCTGTAACAGAACATCCTTATAAGCCGCATCCCCCGTCAGCCGGTAACCGTTTCCGAAACTGCAATAGACTTTAAAGCCCATATCATGCGTTCCGCCGTTCATTTTCTCACGTTCGATCAAGGCTGTTTGCTGCTGCGCCTTTTCTTTCCAGAAATCGTCCTTGGTATATTCATACATGTACCAAAGTTCACCCGGGAAAAATCCACTCGTCCAGTCGCGGGAAATAACCATATGCAACGTACCATCCGGTTCGACATTACGCGGACTGGCCAACGGGCCCAGATTTTGTTTATCACGTAATTCCTGCTTTTGTCTCGGTTCCGCACAACGGGCAGCATCCATCTCGACAAAAGCCTGTTTGAATTGTGTTCCGGCAAAAGCAAAGTTCTCCTGAACCAGATCGGGTTTCTCGATTCCGCAGGAAGCCATAGCAGCCAGTAACAGAAAAATAGGAGTTTTGAATTTCATATTCTTTCAACTAAATAAGATAAATCAATAATAACTAAAACAGAATAATCACAGCCACAACAGCGGATGACGAAGAGGAAAATTCCGTATCACCTCATCATTCTCCGGAAAATGTTCCAACTCCGACCAAAGGGAGAAATAATTTTCATCAGGCGTATCGCAGACGCTGAATAGCAAAGCTGTATGCGCCACCGGCCATTCATCCCAATACATCACATCTTTTTCAAACGGCCACGCAGACTTATCCTTTATATAGGGGTACAGCCAGGCCACCCCTTTCTGCATATTCCGTCCGTCTTCCGTTGTATATTGCCAGAGATTATTTGTATCATCGGAAAGGATATGGCACACTGTTGCCATAGCATCCAGATTGAAAAGGGAATATCCGTACGGTTTGGTTCTCGCCAATTCCAACGGAAAACTACCATCCGTATCCATCTGTCCCGGTAACAGAACTGTTTGATAACGTTCGCGGCAGAAGTCCAGCACCTCTCTATTCCCGGTATACTTTGCAAACTGGGCCGCCTGCATCACCCAGCAGGTACCATGGTTGTTTTTGGCATTCATCTCATCCTTTCCGTAAGGATGGTTCGTCAGCCAGTATAAATAGTTGGAAAACCAGTCTTTGGTAGCAACGGCATCTTCACAGGAAAGCAAACCGGCCTGTTCCATTACGATCAGTGACTGCACGACTTCCAACAGATGAATAGTATCGATTATTCCTATTCCACGGCCCGTAACAATTCCTTTTATTGCCTGGGCGTATTGAAGATCGGGATTCATCCGTGTCTCCGGATCAATGAACCAGGCACGGATATGTTTTAATGCCTGTACAATATATTTCTCATCTTTCGTCACGATCCAGGCAGAAGTCAAGTCTCCTACAATCGAACTGAAACGGATCATTGCATGGCGATGAGCAACAAAGTTCTCCGGATTCGTTTCCCCGTCACGCCGGATATAGCACTGTCCGGATTAACCGGATCAGGCCACCAGTAATCACCTTCCGAATAAAAATCGTGTACCCCTCCGGCACTTCTCTCAGCGACAAAAGAAGTAATGGTGACAGGTTTTTGTGTTAAAGCCAGGTCTCCCCGGGTTATAATTTCCGTATGTAACAAATCTGATACCCGCTTTTGCAACCGCGTTCCGTCAGAACAACGGCAGCATACAAGTATTGTTGCAGAAATTAATAATAACAATTTTAGATTCATGGCATAGACAGATTATTTTCTGTCCAAAATTACGCCAAGCATCTCTTTCCGGTTTTTAATATTATCGCAAAAGCTTGCAGATTTATTACAAAAATGACATTTGATGAGATAATTATACAATACCGACAGATAATCGCATTCTAAATTTAAAATATTCCGTTCTATCCGTTATCTAGTATAAAAACGCATATTCATATGTATTCTCTTCTGCCGAATCACTGGATTTTTCACGTACAACCATACGAGTAATATAATCACCGGTAGTTGTAAAATGATATGTATAATTCACAGTCGTATCATCCTGACCGGAAATATTGTAGTAATAAGCAGATTCCGGCAAGTTCTTACTCTGATTACCATAAAATAGATTGAGCGGTGATAAGGCATCAAAACCGACCGGATTAAAAGAAGGTATTACACGCCATGGGAAATTACGTGGAGCTAAAGCCGTACTATATGTATATTCTATTCTTTTCTTATCCTGAGTAAATAAGGTAATATTGCCATTTTCCCAGGTATAAGCCTCTTCTTTATCGAATGTCTCCGATTTATAGCCGCTGCCATCTTCTACCGGCCAGTTCATTATTCGTGCTGCACTAACCAAACTAGCACCATTATATTTATAATTATATTCATCACTTGTATAGACCTCTTTATTCAAAGGGTTATCCTTCATAATAGATTTCCGTACAATGACATTTCCGCTCATAAGATACTCAATCCGCTCAATATCATCGCTGGGATTGACCATCGTTATCTTATTATCCACATATATAAACGGAACATTTTTACCTTTGACAAAATCCAATGAAGCAATCTTTCCTTCATTGGTGTATTTTACATTAACGAAAAAAACCACATCCGTCCCGTTCTTTGTACAAACGATTTGAGACAGTTTATCCAACTCCGGAACAACGGGCTTATCATCATCACCACACGATAACAACCCAATAGCCATTACCACTAATAAGAATACATACTTTTTCATCTCTTCCACATTTACTATTCAACCTCACAAAAGTAAAACATTTGGCAAAATAAAGGCAGATGTAACCAATTTTAAGTAATCTCTACATTTTAATAACATGGATTCACTCCCCTTTTATCAGCTGCTGTATCTTATTTTTATCGCCCACTACCCAGACCAGGTCGTCCGGTTCGAACACCGTATCGTTATCCGGCGTCATCAGCGAATCCCCGTTACGTTCGATCGCAACAATCAGGCAGTTGTACCGCCGGCCTACGTTCGACTGCATGATACTTTGTCCGAGGAACGGAAAACTGTCATCGACAACAAACGAATTGACCGTAACCTCTTTCGGCTGCCCGACCGAACAATCGGAACCGTTCTCCTGATCTTCCAGCTTAGCCTGAAAGGCTTTTAACTGTTCGTCGGTTCCTACCACAACCACCTTATCCTGCGGATAAATATGATCGGAACCACCGGGGATATAGATTTTATGATCACCACGGATGATCTCTACGATACTTACTCCAAACTCCTTCCTAAGCGGCAAATCCGACAGCGCTTTCCCTGCATAGGGAGAACAAGGGGAAACCGGAACTACGGCCAGGTGTATATCTTTATCACTTAACTGATTATTAAAACTCGCCTTCAACGGATTACGTTTCCGGTCGACCTCTTCCCTACGGTTCAGGTTAGTAAGGAAATGGGCTTCCAGCCTAGAATACTGGTTCAGGTCGCGGCGGAACAGAATAACAAGGATCAGGACTCCCACTGCAATAATAGCTCCGATGCCATATTGCACATGATAATATTTGATCAATACGATTGAAACAAACAAAATGGCGACGAATACCCTGAACAACACTAACGCCACCAGTTTCCCATGATTATATTTATTATCCTTCCACAGGCTCATAAACAACTCAGGCGAATTATTCTTGTTCGCCACCAATCCGGCCAGAAACGGTACCATCAGGAGAAGCGTCAGTACACTCATAATAATATTTCCCCACATCTCCATCGCCGGAAATTTTTCTACCAGCAACGGATAAATAACCTGGGTAGACAGCAACAAAATAGCCGTCAGCAACACCGAATGAATCAATATCTTTCCTACATAAATCTTTAATAGCTTACGCCAGTCGCTTTCATGGTTGATCGTTTTCGTTCCGGAAGAATAGCGGTCCAGAAAATCGCGCGTCTTATCCGGCAACACCTTGTACAGCCACTCAGCAAACGGTCCCGACAAACGGATAAAATAAGGAGTTGTAAAAGTCGTTATCACCGACACGGCAACGATAATCGGATAGACATACTCGTCGAGTACCTTCAACGACACCCCTAAAGCCGCAATGATAAAGGCAAATTCTCCGATCTGAGCCAGACTGAAACCCGACTGAATTGATGTTTTCAGCGGTTGTCCGGACAGAAGTACTCCGAAAGACGAAAAGAAAGCCTTCCCCACGATCGTCACCAACGTGATCAGAATGACAGGCCATGCATATTGCACCAGGACAGCCGGATCGACCAGCATGCCCACCGACACGAAAAAGATGGCGCCAAACAAATCCTTGACAGGCTTGATAATATGTTCGATGCGCTCCGCCTCTATCGTTTCGGCGAGGATAGACCCCATGATAAAAGCCCCCAAAGCAGCCGAGAAACCCGTTTTCGTCGCTACCACCACCATTCCCAGACACAGGCCCAATGCAATAACCAGCAACGTTTCATCATTCATCAGCTTCTTCACCTTTTTCAGGAAAGCCGGAATAATAAATATACCTACCAGAAACCAGAGAATCAGGAAAAAGGCGACCTTCAGGATACTACCGATCATTTCCTCCCCGGCAAACTCCTGGCTCACCGCCATCGTTGAAAGCAAGACCATCATAATAATGGCAACCAGGTCCTCGACGACCAATGTCCCGAACACAATCCCCGTAAACCGCTGGCTTCGCAAGCCAAGGTCATCAAAAGCCTTTATAATGATCGTTGTCGACGACATCGACAGCATCCCGCCCAGAAATATGGAATTCATCGTAGACCATCCCAGCAGATGCCCGACCAGATAACCAACGATCAGCATCGTTATCACCTCGGTCATCGCTGTAATAAAAGCGGTAGAACCGACATTCATCAACTTTTTGAAACTAAACTCAAGTCCCAGGGCAAACAGCAGGAAGACGACTCCCATCTCCGCCCACAAATTAATATTTTCAACGTCTACAACCGTAGGAAAAATCTGTACATAAGGCCCGGCCAGTAAACCGGCGACGATATACCCCAGCACCAGGGGTTGTTTCAGCCATTTAAATAATAAAGTAATTATCCCTGCGGATATAAGAATCAATGCAAGATCGGAAATCAAATCAGGTAAATGCGACATACACTATATTATTGATTAATCTGTTAGCTAACAAAAATAACATTTTTCCGTATTTTATCAAGTACAGCCAATGCTTTTTTCTAACTTTGCTAGAAATAAATAAAAACATCTATCTATTTACTTAAATCTGTTAGTATATGAAAAACAAGATTATTCTCTTTCTTGTTCTGTGTTTCTGTTTTAATTTAGCAGGATTCGCGCAAAGTACCGTTCATGAATCGGTCAAGTTCCAAAGTAAAAAGTTAGGAAAAGAGGTCTCCTACTCGATCTATCTCCCGGACGGATACAACAGCTCCGAACGTTATTATCCGGTGCTTTACCTGCTGCACGGTTATACCGATGATGAAACCATGTGGATACAAACCGGGCAGATGCAGGAAATTACCGACCGCGCCATCTGTAGCGACCAGGCCGTGCCTATGATCGTTGTCATGCCGGATGCCTGGGATACCTGGTATATCAACCAATACGATGGGAAGGTACCCTACGAAGACATGTTTTTTGAAGAGTTGATTCCCCATATCGAAAAGACCTACCGCGCCCGCAGTAACAAAGAGTTCCGTGCCATCGCCGGACTGTCGATGGGAGGTTACGGTTCGTTCCTTTACACCCTGCATCATCCGGATATGTTTTCCGCCTGTGCCCCGCTTAGCGCCGCTATTTTCGACGACAGCGTGATGGAACGCCGCCAGGCCGAATCCCACAAAGACCTCTTCGCCCGCCTGTTCGGTCCCGGACTGGATTACTGG
This sequence comes from Parabacteroides sp. AM58-2XD, assembly GCF_003463685.1. Lineage (NCBI taxonomy): Bacteria > Pseudomonadati > Bacteroidota > Bacteroidia > Bacteroidales > Tannerellaceae > Parabacteroides > Parabacteroides sp. AM58-2XD. The sequence continues at coordinate 5,093 of NZ_QSDP01000036.1, read as the reverse complement.
CACAAAAACAGCGTCTTAAAAATGCTTTCCGAACTGGATAAAAAGGATCTGCCCCGCATCCGTTATTACATCGACTGCGGAGACCAGGACGGTCTGCTGGATGGTAATTTCCAGGCCCATAAGATCATGCGGGAGAAAGGGATAAAGCATGAATTTCGTGTCAGAGGCGGCGGACATACCTGGTTATACTGGCGTACGGCATTACCCAACGTCCTGGAATTTGTCAGCGGAGCATTCCGGAGGGATCAATAGTAATCAGTACCAAGATACCCCCAGAACATACCGGTGCGCCCCACTATGCACAACAATTACATACTCACATTCTTGCGCCTGAAGGCACGCTACTGCTTTATCTGTGTCATCTGTGGACCATATAGAAACTTGATACATTAAGTTCAATTATTTCTAAATTGGCATATTGGCTCATTTTTTCTATAATGGAACTATTGCCCATCAACTCATTATTTCTTATACCAAACCGGACCCGGCTGATTTCCCATTTCAAACTCAAGCGTTGCGCCGCTCATGATCTGGTCGTGGGTGATATAGCTCTTGTCGTAAGGCTGGCCATTCAGTTTGACTGACTGGATATAGATATTCTCCGCATTTACTCCCGGAGCTAAAATCTTGAATACTTTACCATCCGCCAAATGCATTTTTACTTCCGGGAACAAAGGTGTTCCTATCTCATACTGTCCGCCTACCGGATCGACAGGATAAAATCCCATCGCACTGAAAACGAACCAGGCCGACATCTGTCCACAATCTTCATTACCACAGATACCATCCGGCGCATTCAGATACAAATCATGCAAAACCTGAGCCACATACTTCTGCGTCTTCCAGGGTTGTCCCACCTTATTATACAGATAAATAACATGATGGCTCGGTTCGTTACCATGCGCATATTGTCCGATCATACCTGTACTGAAAATTGGCAGGTCTTCTTTCGCATCCGGAGCATACGTAAACATGCTATCCAGCTTTTCCGTGAAACGCTCCTTGCTGCCCAGCAAACCGATCAAGCCGTCCAGATCCTGCGGAACATACCAGAAATACTGCCATGCATTACTTTCGCAGATATCTTCCGTATAATCTTTCGCATTGAACGGAGTTACGAAATTACCCTTTTCATCACGCGGCTGCATAAAGGTCGTTTCAGGATTATAGACATTGCGATAGTTCTGTGAACGTTTATAGAATTCATCCGCAATCGCTTTCTTTCCCATCTTTTCCGCCATACGGGCAATGCAATAGTCATCGTAAGCATATTCCATTGTTTTGGACAACGACCAGTTTCCCATTTTTCCGGATCACTGTTAGCCGGTACATATCCCAACTTCTTATACTCCCCGATACCCCGGTAATCATCCCGGTTAGCCGTAGCAACACATGCCTGTAAAGCCAGTTCCGGATTAAAAGTACTGATACCTTTCAGGTAAGCATCCACAATCACAGGAACAGCGTGATAACCGATCATCATATTCGTTTCATGCCCATACAGGTTCCACAAAGGAAGGGCGCCATTCTGTTCGTAGAATTTCAGGAAACCCTGAATCATATCGTTCACACGTTTCGGGTCCGTATAAGTGTACAACGGATGGGCTGCCCGGTAAGTATCCCACAAAGAGAAGGTCGAATAATTATTCCAACCGTCAGCCTTATGTATCTGATTATCCGGACCATAATACGAGCCGTCCACATCACTGAAAATAGTCGGGGCGATCATCGTATGATACATGGCGGTATAGAACTTAACCAGGTCATCTGTATTATTGCCGTTCACTTCGATCTTCGACAATTCTTTGTTCCAGCGGGCAACAGCCTCCGTATGATAACGGTCAAAATCGTTGACCGGCACTTCTGCCTGAAGGTTCTTTGCCGCACCTTCCATGCTCACACCCGAAATAGCCGTATTCACCAGAATCTCTTCGTCCTTTTCCGTATTAAAATCGAAACGGGCGACATAGGCTGTACCGATACGGCCTTTATCCTTCGTCACAATCGCCGTTGTATCCATATGGTAAGCAACAAACGGTTTGGAGAAACGGGTCTGGAAATAGACATGCTGGTCGGGCGACCATCCCTGTGAAAAACGGTAACCGCGGATAGTAACGGAATCGACCACCTCGATATAAGAATCAAGCGTAAAATCCCAGTTCATCGCTTTCTTCAGATTCAGGAAAACGGAGGCTTCCGCCTTCGGGAACGTATAACGCTGGATACCGCAGCGTTCGGTAGCCGTCAATTCGACATTAATATTATAGTCTTTCAGCAACACCCGGTAATAACCGGCCGAAGCAGCCTCGTCATTATGTGAAAAAGTGGAATAAATACCCAGCGGTGCTTCAGCCTCTTTATACGGACGGGTCACCGGCATAAAGGAAATATCATATAAATCTCCTGCCCCGGTACCGGAAAGATGCGTATGGCTGAAACCGGCAATCGTCGTATCCGGATAAAAATAGCCTGAGATACGGTCCCATCCGGGCAACCCGTTATCAGGACTTAACTGCACCATACCGAAAGGAGCCTGTGCTCCCGGGTAAGTATTCCCGGTAAAATCAGTACCGATCATAGGATTAACATACTGCGCATAATCCGCCTCCTGTTGTTTCTCCGGCGTGCAGGCCATCAAAGCCAGCAAGGAGACCGCCAATAAAGTGATGTGCCTCATTTGTTTATAAATTGTTTAAGTCTTGACAAATATACAAAAAGAGACGTAACATTTAAACAATGTACGTCTCTTTCTATAACTAAATTCCAATGTCTATGGTTTATTAACCTTCATTTTCTTCTTCGTCCTCTTCATCCGGTTCTTCTACCGGCGGTTTTCTTACAAAGAATGCACTTAATTCGTACAAACCGTAAAGCGGGAAGAACACGACACTCAGTGTAAACGGATCGCTACTTGGTGTTATAAATGCTGCGGCAACAAGCAATCCCACAATGGCATGGCGCCTGTACTTATGGAAAAATCCTCTGTGCAGCAATCCCAGCTTCGACAACAACCACGATACCAACGGCATTTCGAAAACAATCCCCATCACAAAGATCAGCATCAGGAAGTTATCCATATACGAATCCAGGGAAACCTGTTCGGTTATATTAGCACTCAGTTGATACGTTGCCAAAAATCGAAGAGTCATCGGAAACACCATAAAATAACCTACGGCACATCCCAGGAAAAACATAATCGTTCCGAAAAAGAATACCCAGCGGATATTTTTCTTTTCGTTCTCATACAAAGCCGGACTGATAAATCTCCATACCTCATACATCAGATAAGGGAAAGTCAATACAAGGGCCAGCCAGAATGAGGTAGTCATATGAGTAAAGAACTGAGATGCCAGCTTGATATTTACTATATCTACATGAAAAGTATCATTGCAGAAATCAGGTAAAACATCAAACCACGGACTAATATCAATAAGCCACTTGTTCAGTTCACACAACCAACGATAAAGAATAAAATCAGCATAGCAGGGAGCCATAATAACGTGATCGAAAAGATCACGCATAAAAGCAAAACTACCGATAGCAAAAACAAAGAGCGCCAGAATAGAACGGAATAAAGTCCAACGAAGTTCTTCCAGGTGGTCCCAGAAGGACATTTCATCTTGTTCCAATTCTTCCATTTCGTCTACTTCTTATCGTTGTCGTCCAGCTTAATGTCGTCTTCTAATCCTTTTACACCGTCTTTAAAGTTCTTCACACCTTTACCGATACCTTTCATCAGTTCAGGGATTTTCTTTCCACCGAAAAGCAACAACACAACAATAGCGATGATAACGATTTCGCCTGTACCTAAATTTCCTAAAAATAGTAATTCGTTCATGATATTATAAATATTAGTCGTTAATATTCTCCTTTTAATAGGGGCAAAGATACTATTTGTAACGAATAGTCACTCCATTATTCTAAATTTATTACCTTTGCACCGTCTTAAAAAACTGAAATTAGAAAAAGATTAGAAAGATGAAAGCTTATGTATTTCCCGGTCAGGGTGCACAGTTTGTCGGAATGGGAAAAGACCTTTACGATAACAATCCCCTTGCAAAAGAGATGTTTGAGAAAGCAAACGAAATTCTCGGTTTCCGCATTACAGATCTGATGTTCGCAGGAACAGACGAAGATCTGAGACAAACCAAGGTTACACAGCCTGCCATATTCTTACACTCGGTTATCCTCGCTAAAACTTTAGGCGACCAGTTCAAACCGGATATGACAGCCGGGCACTCCCTGGGTGAGTTCTCTGCACTTGTTGCAGCCGGAGCACTATCTTTTGAAGATGGTCTGGTATTGGTTTCCAAACGTGCCATGGCTATGCAGAAAGCTTGCGAAGCCACTCCTTCTACGATGGCTGCCGTACTGGCTTTGCCGGATGCAACAGTTGAAGAAATCTGCGCAAGTATTACAGACGAAGTAGTTGTTTGTGCAAACTACAACTGTCCGGGTCAGCTGGTTATCTCCGGTTCAATCCCCGGTATCGACGTTGCCTGCGAAAAGATGCTGGCTGCCGGTGCAAAACGTGCATTGAAGTTGAAGGTGGGCGGTGCATTCCACTCTCCGTTGATGGAGCCGGCCCGTGCCGAACTGGCTGCCGCTATCGAAGCGACTCCGATCCACAAACCTTCTTGCCCTGTTTACCAGAATGTAAGCACAAAAGGTGAAACCGATCCTGAAACCATCAAGGCCAACCTGATCGCCCAGCTGACAGCTCCGGTTCGTTGGACTCAAAGCGTTCAGAACATGATCGCCGACGGTGCCGACCATTTCATCGAATTAGGACCGGGTGCCGTACTGCAAGGATTAGTCAAGAAAATCAATAAAGAAATGACTACGGAAGGTATGCAATAAGCTACAAATCCATGTATATAAAAAAGGTTGGCAAAAGAATATTGCCAACCTTTTTTTATTCTTAAATATGACTTCTACGATATACTTAATAATTCAATATTTATCAAAAGTGAATGTTACTTTTCTCTTGATAAGAAAGGTAACCGATCAAGGCTCAACCGGCTTCACTGCTTCGGTGAAAGACTCCACTCGAAAATCCGAAACTCGCTACGCTCAAACAACGGATTTTCTTT
>NZ_QSDP01000035.1:0-55750 GCF_003463685.1 Parabacteroides sp. AM58-2XD | reverse complement strand
GGTTATAGCGTTGGGGATCCACCTCTTCCCATTCCGAACAGAGAAGTTAAGCCCAACCACGTCGATGGTACTGCGTAAAAGTGGGAGAGTAGATAGCCGCCGTTTTAGAGTCACAGACTCCAAACAAATGAAAGGAATCAATCGTAAGGTTGGTTCCTTTTTTTATTTATAATAATATCATTTATCTTTGTCCGAAAATCAATGCTTTATGATCAGGTCTTATATCTTATTAGTTTTTCTTTTGGTCTCTTCGGTTCTTTCTGCCCAGAAAGAGATTGTTTATATGGAAGAGAAAGATGTCCCTTATCGAACTACAGGTGATCCTTATGGTTTGGAACGCTGTAAGCTGGATATTTATTATCCGGAAAACAGGAAGGATTTTGGAACTGTTGTCTGGTTTCACGGAGGCGGTTTATCCGGTGGAAGTAAATTTATCCCGGAAGAGTTGAAGAACTGTGGTTTGGCTGTTATTGCTATAAACTACCGCTTATTGCCGAAGTGCAGTATTAAAGATTGTATTGATGATGCAGCAGCTGCGGTAGCCTGGACTTTTAAAACGATAGAGAAATACGGAGGTAGCCGACAACGGATATTTGTTTCAGGCCACTCTGCCGGTGGTTATTTGACCAATATGATCGGATTGGATAAGAAATGGCTTCAGGTCTATTCTATAGATGCTGATTCTATTGCTGCATTAATACCTTTTAGTGGGCACGCTATCAGCCATTTTGCTTATAGGGAGTCTTTGGGCATGAAAGAAACGCAACCTAGTATCGATGAATATGCTCCGCTTTATTATGTGCGTCCGGATGCTCCTCCTTTGATTATTGTATCAGGCGATCGCGAAATGGAAATGTTGGGGCGTTATGAAGAGAATGCTTATTTCTGGAGAATGATGAAGGTGGCCGGGCATAAAGAGACTTATATCTATGAATTGGATGGATACGATCATGGCTCGATGGCGACACCGGCTTTTCATATACTAAAGAACCATGTCAGAAGAATTTTAGGGGAATAGAAACAGATGGGGGACTTTTATCCCCCATCCGTAATTTTATTCATATCGAACTGCGGTACCGGCAGCTGTAACCATCAGCATGCTTCCGCTTCCTCCTACAGTTTCATAATCCAGATCGACAGCAATAACGGCATTGGCTCCCATTCGTGCAGCCTGCTGGCTCATTTCCTGTAAAGCCGTTTCTTTTGCTTCACGCAATACGCTTTCATATGAACCGGCTCGTCCGCCTACTATATCGCGTATTCCGGCAAAGAAATCTTTGAATACGTTTGCTCCTATAATTGTTTCACCGGAAACGATCCCGTAATATTGGGTAATCTTTTTCCCTTCGATGTTGTTTGTTGTAGTCAGTAACATAATTTTCTTTTTATGGATGCGTATTGGTCATTTCAAATACGAGTTTGCCGCCTTTCGCCATCTCGGCATGTGAGAAGAACGGGGTTTCGAGCTCCTTTCCATTCAAAGTAACCGTCCGGATATATTTGTTTTCCGGACTGTTGTTTTTAACCACGATCTCGAAAATGCCGTCTTTTACGTGAATTAAGGCGCGATCTACCATCGGACGGCCCAATGTGTAAACCGGAATACCGGGAGCAACCTGATAGAATCCCAGGGCACTCATTACGTACCATGCTGACATCTGTCCGCAGTCTTCATTCCCGATGATACCGTCAGGCTTGTTTGTATAGAACTCGCGCATGATATAATCCAGACGTTCCTGGCCTTTCCATGGGGAATCTGTCCAGTTATACAGGTAAGCCATGTGGTGGCTCGGTTCGTTTCCGTGGGCATACTGACCGATCAGGCCGGTGATGTCGCCGGATGCATGTTCGCCGTCAACCTGTGAAGAGGTAGTAAACAAGGTATCCAGACGTGTTTCCAGTTCTTTTTTGCCACCGATGGTAGCAATGAAGTTGTCCATATCGTGCGGAGCAAAGAAACTCCACTGGAAAGCATTTCCTTCCGTATAATCGCTTCTCATATGAGCCGAATAACGCGGATTGAACGGCGTACGGAATGAGCCGTCACCCATGATCGGACGCATCATTTTTGTTTCCGGGTCCAGATAACGTTTGTAATATTCTCCTTTGGCAGCATAAGCCTGAGCTAATGAATCCAGTCCTGCTTTGGCAGCGATCTGCGAGATACACCAGTCTTCGTAAGCCATTTCCAGTCCCCATGAAACGGATTCGGGAACAGAGTCGGCAGGAACGAAGCCATATTTCTCTTTGAAGTACGGATGGAGGGTAATCAGATCCAACTCACGTGTCCCTTTGAACTTTTCTGCCAGGTCTTCACGGTATACGGAAGAACGAGCACCGGCTTCTGCCCATGTTTTCAGGTCACCGTCTGCCAGGTCTTTGGAAACCAGGTCAGCCAGAACAGATACAGCCGGGTAGGCGACCATACAGCCGGTATAGCTTGAAGCCAGCGGCCATTTGGGAAGAATACCACCTTCTTTATATCCTTGTACCAACACTTTACCCCAGTCGGCAGCCAGTTTCGGATTGATGATCGTCATCAGTGGGTGAAGGGCACGGAAAGTATCCCACAGGGAGAATACGGAATAATTAACGTATCCCGGTTCCGCCTTATGCACCTTTTTGTCCATACCCAGATAGCGGCCGTCTACGTCCTGATAAGCGAACGGTGCGATCATCGTATGATATAATGCCGTATAGAAGTTGACCATTACGGTCGGGTCAGCGCTCTGAATTTCTATTGCGTTCAGGGCATCGTTCCATATTTCAGCCGATTTGATGCGGGTCGCTTCGAAATCCCATCCTGGAAGTTCTGCTTCCAGATTCTTTTCGGCTCCGTCAGTATCAACCATGGAAAGGCTACCTTTACGTACAGAGGTTCCGCCTTTTCCGGGAACTTATAATGGAATTTCAGGTCTTCTTCCGTATTGATGCGCAGGAACAAAGAATCCTGACGTAATTTGCCCCCGATATATTGGTAAACGGTTTCGATTGGCTCAGAGAAAGTAATCCGGTAAGAAACCGAATGGAAATGTGCCCATCCCTGTGTACGTACCGTACCTTCTACCGTCGAGTCGTTAACAAACAGGTAACTGTTATCTACCAGTTTGTGTCCCCAGTTCGGTTGCAGGATATGTCCCAGGTCGAGCATGACGCGGCGGTCTTTGGGATTATCGTAAGTATATTTATGAAAACCGACTTTGTCGGTACTCGTCAGTTCCACGTTTACACCGAAGTTATCCAGACGTACGGCGTAATAACCCGGAGTTGCTTTTTCGGTATCTTTATTGAAAAGTCCGACCGGTTTAATCGAATCGCCTCCGGAGAAAGGCAATAGAGCCACATCACCCAGGTCGCCGATACCGGTACCGGAAAGGTGTGTATGACTGAACCCATAGATTTCGCGATCGTCATAATGGTAACCGCTGCTGGCATCCCAGCCCATGATATGTGTATCCGGACTGACCTGTACCATTGCAAACGGGCGGGTGGCACCGGGGAAAGTATGTCCGTGGAATCCGGTTCCTATGAACGGGTCGACATACTTGATTTCGTCACTTAATAACCCACTGTTGGGAGCCGGCTTGCATCCTACCAGCAGGCAAAGTAAAACTGCCTGAAAGAATAAGATCGTTTTCTTCACTGTTTATTTTGATTTAGTTTAAAATTAGCGGACTAAAACTATTTAATTAGCACAGCTACAAATATAGTGAAAAAGAACTATATACAGATCTTTTTCCTCTCATGAATGAAAAAAGTCACAAAAAACTGCAACCTTTTACCGGGCTGTCTCGTCTAATATAACAGAGATGAAAACAGATGAGTTCATAACAAGGATATTGCCTTTAAAAGACAACCTGTTGCGGGTTGCTTACAGGATCACCGGAAATGCAGAGCGTTCCGAACAGATCGTTCAGGACGTGATGTTGAAGGTCTGGGGAGAGCGTGCCGCCTGGATTGTGATAGAGGACATTCCATCTTATTGCCTGATGGTGACACGTAATATGGCGCTGGATACTATTAATTTGCAACGGAAGCGGACAGAAAGTTTTACCGTCAGATAACTCTTTTATAGAAATAATATGGATTATAACCGTATTACATCGTTATTAGACAAATACTGGGAATGTGCGACCACCATTGAGGAAGAACGGGAGTTACGCCACTTTTTCTCGTCAGACGCATTACCGCCTGAGTTGCGTCCTTATAAGGCATGGTTTCTGACACCAGGAGCAGAGACACTGCCGCCTTTAGGGAAAGAGTTTGACTTGAAGGTGTTACAGCAGATCACCCGGGAGAAAAAGCTACGCCGCCTCCGTCTATTTTATTCTTTTTCGGCATTGGGGCTGGTCATACTGGTTCTTTTGACAATCCTCTTGCTGACATCTTCTTTTATGTTGTAAAGTTGCTGTGTTTAATATGAAGCCTTGCGGATTTGTTCTGCAAGGCTCTTTCTGTTACCTTTGCGGAAAAATAACAAACTATGTTCACGGTAATCGGAATCATGTTCGGAGGCATCGCCGTAGGATATCTATTGCGCAAAGTCGAACTGCTGCAAAAGATAGGCAAACCTATTTCTTATACGATCCTGCTATTGTTGTTCCTGCTGGGTATTTCGGTGGGGGCCAACGATGCTATTGTAAACAACCTGACAACATTAGGCGGACAGGCTTTCCTGATCGCTCTGGCCGGAACGACCGGAAGTGTTTTAGCCGCCTGGGGAGTCTATCATTTCTTTTTTAAGGAAAGGAGGAGAGAATGAAAGGGAGCCTGATTGTAGTCGGTTTCTTCGCGCTGGGCTGTATTCTCGGGTGGAGCGGGTATCTGCCGGAGGTGGTCGTTAAGAATGATATCACCATGTATGTGCTTTACTTGCTGATGTTTCAGGTCGGGCTGAGTATCGGGAGTGATAAGAAGCTGAAAGATATATTGTGTAGTATCCGTCCCAAGCTGTTGCTGGTTCCGTTGGCTACTATTATCGGGACGCTGACGGCGTCGGCTTTGGTGAGTTTACTGATTACCAAATGGAGTGTGTTCGATTGCCTGGCGATAGGAAGTGGTTTTGCCTATTACTCCTTGTCTTCTATCCTGATTACGGAGTTGAAAGAGGCTTCACTGGGTGTACAGATGGCGACGGAGTTAGGAACAATCGCATTGATCGCCAATATCATCCGTGAGATTATGGCTTTGCTGGGAGCTCCCCTTTTTGTCAAGTATTTCGGACGATTGGCTCCTATCTGTGCCGGTGGTGCCACGACGATGGATACAACATTACCGATTATTACGCGTTATTCAGGAAAGGATCTGGTATTCGTTCTATCTTTCACGGCATTCTGGTCGATTTTACGGTACCGTTTTTTGTCTCTTTTTTCTGTTCAATATAAAAATACTGTTGGTTAACAAATAGAGTAGGAGCCTTTATGAAACACTTACTGATCGTTCTATTGCTGATAGTCTCATTCGGTGTAACCGCTCAACCGGCACGAAGACTGGAAAAGCCGGCTGCGGATGGTCCTATCCCTGTAGGACAAGCTGTTTTTTACGGTGAATTTGTTCAGCGACTGAAGAAATTCAAAAGTGGCGGTTATCCTCAGGATATCCGGTTGATAAATATTGAAACGAACGAGGTGCTTGTTTTCCGGGTGAAGTCGACCTTTAAGACTTCGAAAGAAAATCAATTCTGTTACCTGATCGAACCGGGAACGTATGCAATCTTGAATTATTGGTGGACCGAAAGCAAATGGTACGGTGGCCGTTCTTATATGGAACCTATTTATAAGGGGGAAGATTCCATTCAGGAAACCGAACGGAAAATAAAAAGCAAAGAACAACGCCCCGATGAATTAGTCCTGTTCAAATTCACTGTCGCTGAAAATACATTGAATTATGTTGGAACATGGCATTTCGAGAACTCCCCCGTTTTCTTCACCAACGACAAGGAAAAAACTGACGAAGAAATGCAGGCTAAATACAAAAAACTTGATTTTCGGTCTTCCCGCACGGCTATACCGGATTAATCGTTATTCTGTTTATCTGTAATAGCGACCTGTTTGTCGGGTATAAAACGGGTATAAAAGAAGGAGGTTGTATCAATAAAAACTTTGATGCAACCTCCTTTTTATGTTCTGATTCTTATTTCTTTACCGTCTGCAACATAACTTTCACGGCTTCTTCCAGTTGATGGTCTTCACCTTTCAACTGCGATTCCGGTGTGTTGTAGATTTCGATATCCGGTTTCAGTTCATGGTTTTCCAGGTAATTGCCCTGCATATCCTGAACGCCTACCTGTGGAATACCGAATACGATGGACGGGTCGATCTGTGATTCCCACCATACGGCAGTCATGGTTCCCGGGACAGGAGTACCGATTAGTTTACCGATACCCAACGTCTTGTATACCCAAGGGAAACCATGTGCATTCGAGTAGTTGTCTTCGCAAACCAGTACGCACGACGGTTTCAGCCATTTGTTGAACGGATCGCTGCCGATGTACTGCCCGCGAGGCATGAAACGTTGGTACTCTTTACCACTCAACAGGGTTGCCAGGTCGTCGTGCAACCAGCCTCCGCCGTTATGACGGGTATCTACAATCACTGCTTCCTTATTGCGGCAACGTCCCAACAGTTCGGAATAGACTTCGCGGAAACTTTCACTGTTCATGCCCTTAACGTGTACATATCCGATCTTGCCACCGGACAGTTCATCCACTTTTTTGCGGCAGTTTTCTACCCAGCGTTTGTACAACAGATTGGACTGTTCGCCGTAAGAGATCGGTTTCACCTGTTCTTCGAAACGTTCTTTTGTTGCCGGGTTGTAGACGGACAACAGTACTTTCTTTCCGGCTTTGCCGCTCAGTAACGGATAATAGTTCTCACCGCTCTTGATAGGTTTCTCATTGATCTTTTCAATGATGCAACCCGGTTTGATCTTCGTATCAGCTAATGTCAACGGCCCTTTGGCTATAATCTCGGCAATCTTTAATCCGTCGCCGGTATAGCTGTTATCGTAGAATGCACCCAGGCAGGCTGTAGCCGGAGCGGATGACGATGAATAATACCGAGCACCGGTATGTGAACCATTCAGTTCGCCCAACAGTTCGGACAACATTTCCTGGAAGTCGTAATTGTTGTTGATATGCGGCAAGTAACGGGCATATGCTGTTTTGTATCCTTCCCAGTCGATGCCGTGGATAGTCGGATCGTAGAATTTATCTTCCACCTGACGCCATATATGATTGAAAATATATTCGCGTTCCTGCGGCGGGCGATAAGAAAATTCAGCCTTGAAGGGGATACCTTTGGTTTTGCTGTCTTTGATCTCCACCTTTTTCAGCTGGCCACCGGATACCAGGAACAGGTTCTCACCCTTCTTGTCGGCAAACATTCTTCCGCCACCGACACCTTTTATCAGTATTTTGGTTGAATTTTCCTTGAAGTTACGTTCCCACAGGTCGTAACCGCTTTCGAAAGCTGCACAATAGTAGAGTTTGTCTCCTTTCGGTGTCAGTACGGCATCACCCATATTCGAAGAGTTGATCGTCAGGCGAATGACGCGGTCTTTACGGTTTTCCAGATCAAATTTCAATGGTTCGACAGGCTTGTCCGCATCGTCTTTCTTGTCTTTATCATCTTTCTTCTTGTCATCTTTTTTAGCTTTGGAATCCTTCTTATCCTCCTTTTTGTCGTCTTTCTTATCCTTGTCTTTGTCCTTATCTTTTTCTTCATCTTCCGCCAGGGCAAGTTCTTCCTTGCTCAGGCGGAATTTGTCGTATGCTTCGGCATCGAAAAACATGATATAGGTATCATCCTGTGCACCCCAACTGCCGTGGCTACGGTAACCGGCACGGTCGGACGACCAGATCATGGCTTTACCGTCGAGCACCCATTTCGGATCACCATCAGAGTATCCGCTTTCGGTCAGGTTGGTAATATCTCCGCTGCCATCCGCCTTTACCAGGGCAATATCCTTATTGTTCCATCCGCCGATAGCGATATATTGCACCAGGAACCATTTACTGTCGGGTGACCATTGGTAAGTTTGGTCGCCATCAGCATATGAATAATTGTATTTACCATCCAAGACAGTACGTACTTGCTTGCTTTTCAAATTGATGACGCGTAAAGTGGTACGGTCTTCCAGGAATGCTACTTCTTTACCGTCAGGAGAATAAGTAGGCTGGAAAGAAGTCTTGTCGGTAACTACCAGCGGTTCTTCCTTGATCTCTTGTGCGTAAGTAAAATATTTGTCGTCTTTACGAACCAGGCTGCTTTGATAAATGCCCCATGTCTCGCCGCGTTCAGCCGAGTAAACCAATGAACGGCCGTCAGGACTGAAATCTATATTACGCTCTTGCTGCGGCGTATCGGTGATCTGACGGGTTGTTTCATATTCAACCGATGTAACATATACATCTCCTCGTACGATAAAGGCAACCTCTTTCCCGTTCGGAGAGACAGCGATACTGTTTGCCCCGTTCGACATCAGGCGATGAATCAGATTATTCTCGGTCTGGTCGGAGATGATGTTCACCTTTACCTTAGCGAGTTGTCCGCCTTCTTTAACCGTATAGATCTCACCGTCGTAGCCATAGCACAAAGTCCCGTTCTTGTCGGAAGTCAGGAAACGGACCGGGTGTGTCGTATGGTTTGTTATCTGTTTGCCGCTCTTGCCGGTCAGGTCATTCTTAAAGATATTGAAACTGCCTTTTTCTTCACTCAGATAGTAAAAGGCATTTCCGTCCGGAGACCATACCGGATCGCGGTCTTCTCCACGGAAAGAGGTAATCTTTTTGAATGTACGGTCATTATCTAATGTACATAACCAGATATCGCGGGTAATGGAGGATTGGTGGTGTTTGCGCCAGGGATCTTCATATCCTTTGAAATCGTTATACAACACCTGTTTGCCGTCTTTGCTGAATGCCAGATTTTCCATAGCCAGCGAGGAGAATAATTCCGGGCGTCCTCCTTGGGTGCCGACCTGATATATCTGGGCGAACAGGGAAGAAGGGAACTGACTGTCTTTTACATCCTGCTGGATAGAAGCTGAATAAAGGACATGGTCGTTGTCGCTGAATGTTTCCGGATATTCGTTTGCCGAATGTACGGTCAATTGCGTAGGGGCACCTCCTTCTTTATTCATGATGAATACATCGAAATTTCCGTTGCGGTCGGAAGCGAATGCGATCTGTTTTCCGTCGGGCGACCAGACCGGACGTGTGTCGTGGGCCGGATGGGTTGTCAACTGGGTAGCTTTACCACCTGTGGTCGGAACGGTATAGATATCCCCTTTATAGGTAAAGGCGATCATCTCCCGTTCGGAGATATTGCCGGATAACGCATCCATAGCGGATCGTTCTCTGCAAATGCGGACCCTGTCAGCAAGAGGGCCGATGTTAAGATCAGTAATTTTTTCATGCGTTTATTAATTTCCGTAAAAATACGAGATTATTTTCATACAAATGTCATATTTAACATATTCCTAATAAAAACTGTTCCGGGGATATAATTCAACAGCACGACAAGAGATCGTATTCCTTCCTCTTTTTTATGTTCGAAAAACGGAACTAAAATACCGAAACAAAGCAAGATAAGCGAATGTTTTATAAATGAAGTATAGTCAATAAGGCGAGATAGTTTATTTATTCTTATACAAATACTATTTAAAAACGAATTTAGGTCACTAATGAAAAAGTATGTAGCAGAAATGATCGGGACGATCATCGGCTCGTCCATCCTGTTTATTTTGGCTAAAGATTCCGGTTCGACGACAACATTGACCGGAGTAAACGGCTACCATGATCTTGTTCCGGCCTTTGTGGCAGAAACAGTCTTTACATTCATCTTCTTACTGGTGGTTTTAGGTTCAACATCCAAAGGTGCCAATACCAAGTTTGCCGGTATCGCTATTGGTTTTGATCCATATTGTTTGTATTCCTATTACCGGAACATCGGTGAATCCGGCACGTAGTATCGGTCCGGCTTTGTTCCAGGGAGGTGAAGCTCTCTCACAATTATGGTTGTTTATCGTAGCCCCATTCCTGGGAGCGGCTATCGCTGCATTCGTCTGGAAAGGGATTGATACGGAAGAAGCATAATCCTTATATATTATATTTATATTTTATTCCCCCGGCAGGTTATACTGTCGGGGATTTTTCTTTTAACAAAATGATATTGCCGTACCATGTAATTTTTTACCTTTGCCTGTAGACTAAACTAAAATATAACATGAACAAGAAACTTATTCTTTCCTTGCTCGCTTTAGCCGGTGTTCCTGCCTTGATGATGGCGGCGGATGATGCACGCCTGTTGCGTTTCCCGGCAACGAACGGTAATGAGATTGTTTTCTCATATGCCGGCGATCTTTATAAAGTTCCTGCAAAAGGAGGTGAGGCTCAACGTCTGACCTCGCATGTCGGGTATGAGATGTTTCCCCGTTTTTCACCGGATGGTAAAACGATCGCTTTTACCGGGCAGTATGACGGGAACACGGAAGTGTACACCATTCCTTCTACTGGTGGAGAACCCTTGCGAATCACTTATACGGCAACCAATAAGCGCGATGACCTGGGCGACCGTATGGGACCGAATAATATCGTAATGAACTGGACTCCCGACGGTACGAATATTGTTTACCGTAACCGGATCAGCGACGGATTTTCCGGTAAACTTTATACTGTAAATAAAGACGGTGGCCTTTCCGAAGTGATTCCTTTGCCGGAAGGCGGTTTTTGTAGTTATTCACCCGATGGCAAGCGTTTGGCATATAATCGGGTAATGCGTGAATTTCGTACCTGGAAATATTATAAGGGAGGTATGGCTGATGACGTGTGGATTTATGATCCGGAAAAACAATCAGTCGAAAATATCAGTGATAACCCGGCACAGGATATTATCCCCATGTGGATCGGCGATGAAATATTTTATATTTCCGATCGCGACCGTATTATGAATATCTTTGTCTACAATACAAAGACCAAACAAACGAGCAAAGTAACCGACTTTACGGAATACGATGTTAAATTCCCGAGTGCCAACGGTAATACGATCGTATTTGAGAACGGTGGTTATATCTATAAGATGGATGCCGGTACAAAAAAGCCTGAGAAGGTGAATGTGACGCTATCATCCGATAATATTTATGCCCGCAGTGAAATAAAGGATGGTTCCGGATATCTGACTGAAGCGAGTGTTTCGCCGGATGGTGAGCGTGTGGTGGTTACAGCTCGTGGCGAAGTGTTTAATGTCCCGGTAGAAAAAGGCGTGACAAAGAATATTACCCGTTCGCCCGGACAACATGACCGTGAAGCGCAATGGTCGCCTGATGGAAAATATATTGTTTATATTTCGGATGGTACGGGCGAAACAGAACTTTACCTTCAGGATGCCACTGGTGGTGAACCTGTTCAATTGACAAAAGATAACGATACTTATATCCGTTCTTTTGAATGGAGTCCCGATTCAAAATCAATTGTTTATACCGATCGTAAGAACCGGGTAAACCTGCTTGATGTAGCTGGAAAGAAAACAACCGTATTGTTTCAGAACCCGATGGCAGAGATACGTGACGTAACCTTCTCACCGGATAGTAAATGGTTGACTTATAGCCGTCCGGCGGAAAACCAGGTAAGTATGGTGTATGTTTATGATATTGCTGCACGTAAGGAATATCCAGTTACGGATAAATGGTACGACTCTCATTCTCCTGCCTTTAGTACAGACGGAAAATACTTGATCTTCGCCTCTTCACGTGACTTTAATCCGACTTATGGCTCTTTGGAATGGAACCATGTTTATAATAATATGGGCGGTGTTTATCTGGCGTTGCTTCAAAAAGATACTCCTTCTCCATTCCTTCAGAAAGATGCCGAAGTAAAAGTTGCTAAAGAAGAGACGGCTAAGAAAGAGGATAAAAAGAAAGAGGATAAAAAGAAAGAGGATAAAGATAAGAAAGATGTTTCGACAGAAACCGTTGTAAAGATTGATCAGGAAGGTATAACTGACCGTATTATCAAACTTCCTTTACCGGGTTCTTACTATGGCGGTTTTTATTCGGATGGCGAAAAAATCTGGTATTATGGTCGTGGCGGAGCAAAAGTGTACGATTTGAAAAAGCAAAAGGAAGAAACTGTTGCTGACGGAGCTTCCATGTCTGTTACACCGGGAAGTAAAAAGGCTCTTTTCTATAAAGGAGGACAGATCTATGTGACCGACATACCTTCCGGCAGTGTTGATTTGAGTAATGCAGTCGATCTTTCCAATATGAAGATTACGGTGGATTATCCGAAAGAATGGGCACAAATATTCGATGAGGCATGGCGTGCTTACCGTGATGGTTTCTATGTGGAGAACATGCATGGCGTGGACTGGAAAGCGATCAAAGAAAAATATGCCGTTCTTCTTCCTTACGTGAAGACTCGTCTGGATCTGAATTATGTGATCGGTGAAATGATTGGCGAACTGAATTGCGGCCATGCTTATGTGAATCCGGGTGAACTGGATCGTCCGGAGCGTGTGCAGACTGGTCTGTTGGGTGCTGAGATTTCACGTGACAAGAGTGGATTCTTCCGTCTGGAAAAGATATTACCGGGAGCATCCTGGAGTAAAGACCTGCGTTCTCCGTTGACAGAGCCGGGTATCGAGCGAAAGCCGGAGAGTTTATCGTGGCTATCGACGGGATTCCGACTAACAGTGTAAAGGATATGTATTCTTTGTTGGTTGGTAAAGCCGGTATCCCGACAGAACTTTCATTGAACAGCAAGCCTGAATTGGGGGGAGCTCGTAAAATTGTGATCAGTCCGTTGGCTGAAGAATATTCGTTGTATCATTACAACTGGGTACAGGATAATATCAAGAAAGTGGATAAAGCGACTAACGGTCGTGTGGGATATATCTATATTCCGGATATGGGCGTAGATGGTTTGAATGAATTTGCCCGTTATTTTTATCCGCAGTTGGATAAAGAAGGTCTGATCATCGACGACCGTGCCAATGGTGGTGGAAATGTCTCTCCGATGATTCTGGAACGTCTTTCCCGTGAACCGTATCGTCTGACCATGCGTCGTGGTTCGAACCATATCGGTACTGTTCCGGATGCCGTACAGGTGGGTCCGAAGGTTTGTTTGATCAATAAATATTCTGCATCGGATGGCGACCTGTTCCCCTGGGGATTCCGTGCTTTGGGACTGGGTAAGCTGATCGGAACCCGTACCTGGGGTGGTATCGTCGGCATTAGCGGCCCACTGCCTTACATGGACGGGACAGATATCCGTGTACCTTTCTTCACCAGCTATGATCCGAAGACGGGCCAGTGGATTATCGAAAATCACGGTGTTGACCCGGATATCCTGATCGACAATGATCCGGTTAAGGAATGGAATGGTGAAGACCAGCAGCTGAACAAGGCAATCGAAGAAGTAATGAAAGATCTTCAGAACCGTAAACCGTTGGTTCCGGTTCCGGCTCCGAGGGATTTCAGCAAGTAATGTTGAAGTAAAATATGGAAGAAAGGATATCTCTCACAGCATGGGGTATCCTTTTTTCATTTACATGCTTAAATTACTTTTTTACTGACAGAAGAACATGTAATAAATTGATTTGCCGATGAATGAAGTTTATTATTTTATATATTTGTGACCGTTAATATGGAAATGGAGAAAGCATGCTAGAGGAAAGAAGATTATTGAAAGAGTTAACCGAAGGATCAGAGTTTAGTTTTAATGCTCTGTACAACCTATGGGCCTCCAGACTTTACCATTTTGCGTTCTCTTATTTGAAATCAGACAGTACGGCGAAAGATGTCGTGCAGGAAACATTTGTAAAGATCTGGTCTAATAGAACGAGTATTAATCCGGATGCCTCTTTTAAGGCTTATTTATTTACTATCTCCTATCATTTTTTATTGAAAGAACTTCGTCGTCAGTTGAATCATCCCCAGATGGAGGATTACCTGGACTTTAAAAAAGAACTTATTTCGACTGATGACGTAGAAGCTAAATATGATTTCGATCTTTTTCTAAAAGAGTTGGAAGTTGCCAAGCAAAAACTGACACCCCGGCAAAGAGAAATATTTGTTTTGAATAAGGAATATAATCTTTCCGTTACAGAAATCGCTTCCCGGCTATCTATAACGGAGCAAGTGGTGCGTAACCAACTTTCTGCCGCATTGAAAGTGTTGCGCAACGAATTATCCAACTATTCCTATTTATTTATACTTTTCACGATTTATTTCTGAAAATATGTTTTATAGCATGCAGAAGCGTATGTTATAAATTTAACCTTTCAGGATATTACTCATAAACGAACGAAATTTCCAGTTTATGAGTACATCATTATATAGAAATTTGAAAGATTGGTTAACGAAATATCAGACTGAACAAATTAGTCGGGAAGAATTTCGTGAACTCAGGAAAGAAATCAATAATCATTCGGATGAGGAACTTTTCCCTGTATTGTTTGATAGTTGGAATAGTTGGGATAATAACGGAAGTTTATCGTCTGAAGATGCCCAAAGTTTATTGGTTCGTATCCGGCAAGAGGTGAATATAATGCCTGCTTCTAAAGTTCGAAAATTTAACTGGCGACAAATTGCTGCAGCAATAGCATTTCTGATTATGGGAAGTTTGTCAGTTTATTTATATGTAGATAACCGTGAAATTACTCAGTTAGCGGACCGGATCATGGAAGTTAAAGTCGGAAAAGGAGAGCGAGTTTCAATTACTTTACCGGATGGAACGGCTGTAAAGCTTAATTCAGAATCTATACTTTCTTATAAACAGGATTTTGGGAAAAAAGACCGGCGTGTATCTCTTTCCGGTGAAGGATATTTTGATGTGCAAAAAGACGTGCAAAAGAAATTTGTAGTGAATACCGAATTTATGGATATTGAAGTAACAGGGACTCGTTCAATGTATATGCTTATTCAAATAAGGATATATTGGAAATGGCATTAGTGGAGGGGAATGTGACTGTTTTTTCTGTTTGTCCTCCTTTTGAGAGACTGAATGTGGTTCCAAATGAGAAAGTAATTTATGATAAAAAAACGGGGACAATGAAGAAAATAACGACTTCGAATGTATTGGAAACAGCCTGGGTAAGTAAAGAATTAGTGTTTAGGTCGGAACCGATGGATGCAGTATTAAAGAGAATAGGGCGGAAATATGGTGTCTCTTTTGAAATTATGGATTCCTCACTTGTTAAGGATACCTATACCGGTGTGTTTGATAAGGAAGAGATTGAAGAGGTTATAGATATATTGAAAGTGCACTATGGTTTTGATTACAAAATAAAAGGGAATGAAGTTCAACTTTTTGCGACAAATAAATAGAGTGTTAACCTTAAAAAATAAGAATTATGAAAACATAGGAAAGGGAAAAATATCCGGAAAGCGGGCAGGCTCTCCGGATAAATCGTCGAATTCAGTTTCGCGAAGCTATGTGATAGCATAGCAGTAAAAAAACTAAAAGTCAACTTTAAATTTTTTATTATGAATATTATTCAACACTTAATTAAGTTAAAACGTAAAAGTACGAATTTTTGTGTAACAAACTTGTTACTTGTACTAAGTTTTATCTTTTTAACAACTATACCAGCGAATGCGCAAACAGGTAATGTTAACCTGAAACTAAAGAATGTCACATTGCCTCGTCTTTTTCGGGAAATAGAAAAGCAATCAACTTACCGTTTTTCTTATCGGGATGCTGATCTTGCGGGAAAAGCCCTTGTTACAGTATCAGTGAAAGAACGATCACTAGAAAGTGTATTAACTGATATTCTATCGAAACGACATCTTCAATATCAGATATCGGGTAATAAGATTCTGATAACTGTTTCTTCCATGCAAACTCCGAAATCAACAGAAAAAAAAGAAGTTAGCGGAGTTGTCGTTGATGAAAGGGGCGAACCTGTTATCGGTGTCAATATTTCGGAGAAGGAACGACCAATGGAACTATTACGGATATGAATGGTCGATTCTCTTTCAAAGTAGGCAATAATAGTAGTTTGCTCGTTTCCTATATCGGATATGACGGTCAGGAAATATCCGTTAGAGGGAAAAACCGGTTTAATATTACTCTAAAGGAAAATCTTCAGGCTTTGGATGAAGTTGTCGTTATCGGATATGGTACGCAATCACGTGAATTGTTGACGACGTCAGTTTCAAAGGTTGATAATAAAGTGCTGGAAAACGTGCCTTATGGTAATCTGGCATCTGCTCTGCAAGGGGCTGTTTCCGGTGTGAGGGTACAAAGTACTTCCGGACAACCCGGTGAGGCACCCCGTATTGTTGTACGTGGTGGTACTTCTATTCAAAATCCGGACGGGGCTGCTCCTTTATATGTGGTCGACGGCATTACTCGTGATGACATCAATCATTTGTCAAGCAATGACATCGAATCCATACAAGTATTGAAAGATGCTGCGTCTACTTCTATTTATGGAGCAAAAGGATCGAACGGTGTTGTTATTGTAACGACTAAGTCGGCTAAGGCTGGTAAAGCTTCGGTTTCTTATTCATATGACTTTACCATATCGACTATAGGAAAAAAATATGAAATGGCGAATGCTAAAGATTATTTGACTTTGCATCGTACAGGTATGGTCATGCAGGATAAATTCCCGGATGCAACCAGTGAATTAGGACTGGCAAAAGGCTATGGTACGGGAAATAATTTAACGAATCAAACAGCATTCACAACACAGTATCTGAATGATTCGAACAGACATAAACTGAATGAGGGTTGGATAAGCATGCCGGACCCCATAGATCCTTCTCAGACGTTGATATTCCAAGATAATAAAATGTCGGATTTGGCTTATCGCACCGGCTTTTCCCATAATCATCATGCAGAAGTGAGTGGTAGTTCCGAACGGGCAAAATTCTTGGCCGGTATAGGTTATCTGAAAAACGAAGGTACTTTACGTGCAACGGATTATAATCGTTTTTCTTTCAATATTAATGGTGAAGTAAAGGTTTTGGATAATTTGAACGTTACAGGAAGAGTGTATTATTCTAATACAAGAACTCACACGTCGCCTTTTAACTCTGCTGTTTCGTTTTATAGAAATGCCAGTTTGGCTCCGACTGCCAAGATTTATTTTGAAGATGGCTCGTATGCTCCCGGTTCACAATGGGGTATGAGTAATCCGTTATATTCCATGTCAATTGCGAAATATACGGATAAATCGGAGAACTATACGCTATCTCTGGGGGCGGATTGGACGATATTACCGGGGCTTTCCTTCAAACCTCAAATAGCCCTGTATAAAACGAATACGGATAAAAATCGTTTTATGCCGGCATATTGGAATGGACCGAATCAACAGGTAAAGACAAGAGAAGCTTCTGCTAATCATAATGAATGGTCTCATTACCAGGCGGATGCCGTATTGGATTATACGAGGACATTTTGGGAGGATCACCATTTTTCTGCTATGCTGGGATTAAATTATACTGAACGTATTATCGATGCAATTACGGCTGCTGGTAGAGGTGGGGCTACGGATAATATTACGACTGTGAACGGTATTGCGGAAAGGACTGCGGCTTCAAGTTCGAGTTCTACGCATAAGATGATGGGATATTTCGGTAGAATTAATTACAATTACAAAAACAAATACCTGTTATCTTTTAGCGCCCGTTATGATGGAGCCTCTAATTTGGGACGTAATAATAGATATGGATTCTTTCCCGGAGTTTCGGGAGGTTGGCATATTGATCAGGAGAATTTCTACCCGGACGGATTGAAGAAAATCGTGAAGGCCAAATTGCGTGCCAGCTATGGTGTGAACGGTAATATCAACGGACTTGCCGATTGGGCTGCCGACGGTAATTATAGTGTGGGACAAACATTTTTTGGAAATCCCGCTATCCGTATCAGTTACCCGGCAAATGATGATGTGAAATGGGAACGTTCGAAGACATTCGACATCGGTGGTGATTTTAAATTCTTGAATAGCCGACTGAATATTACGGCTGATTATTTTAGAAGGAAGACCGATCATTTGATTACAATGTTTACGTTACCGCCATCTACAGGTCTGGGGGATGTTTATACTAATTTGGGAAGCCTCGAAAATAAAGGTGTAGAACTGGAAATCAATGCCGAAGTACTCCGTTTTGGGAAAGATGGCAGTTGGACGATCGGGTTTAATGCATCGAGAGTAAAGAACAAGATTTTGGAGTTACCGGAAAATGGTGTGGAAAACAATCGTATCGGAGGTGAATATGTATGGGATGCATCAAAAAATCAACATACCTGGCAAGGTGGCTTGCAGGAAGGAGGAACTATGGGGGATATGTTCGGATATAAACAATTAGGTGTTTATTCAACCGATGAAGAGGCTGCCAAAGCTCCGCAAGACATGCTTATAACTATTGAAGACAGAACAAAGTTCGGAGGTGATGTAAATTGGTTGGATGCAGACGGTGACGGTAAGATCGATTCGAAAGACCGGATATATGTGGGAAATCAATATCCGAAATGGACGGGTGGTGTTTCCAGTAATTTGTCGTTCAGCGGTTTCGACTTCTATGTAAGGGCAGACTATACAGCCGGACATACGATTTATAATTGGGCGAGGATGTTTTTGGATTACAGTTTGTTCGGAGACAACAATATGACGCAAGATGTTGTAAAATATTCCTGGAAACAGCAAGGAGATGTGACGGATTATCCTCGCTTCTACAGAGGTAATTTTACACAGTGTAATGCAACGGGGGCAAGACCTGGATCGATGTATTACGAAAAGGGTAATTTCTTGTGCTTCCGTGAAGTGACTCTTTCTTACTCTTTCTTGCCTGAAATATTTAAAAAAGCGAGAATCAGTAACGTCCGTGTATCTGTAACAGGTAGTAACCTTTTATACATTACGAGTTATAAAGGCTTGAATCCCGAGGATGGTGGAACCGACGACGGACGCTATGCAATGCCTAGAAACGTGACTTTTTCAGCTAATCTTACATTTTAAAAACATGACGTTATGAAAAATAGAATCAGAATAATTAGAAACGCAATAATAGCCGTCTTGTTTACTTCATTAGTAAGTTGTGATGTGCTGGATGTAGAACTACCAAGTGTTATCAGTGGCAATTCATTTTGGAAAACAGAAGAAGATGTCAAGGCTGCAATTCAGGGAATGTATACCTACTTGAGAGAGGTTGACGAAGAATTGTTTTTATTGGGCGAATCCCGTGCCGAAACATCCGGTTTGAATGCAGCAGGCAGTAGCGGTGGATATGATATTTATTTTAATAATACGCTTACTTCCGCAACGGTTGGAGCCTCTTGGAAACCCTTCTATTCGTTGATAAATTCGTGTAACTTGATTATTAAATATGCGGATGGCATCAATTTTAACTCCCAAGCAGATAAAAACTATTATTTGGCACAAGCTTATGTGATGAGAGCTTATGCATATTATGTAATGGCTCGTTCCTGGGGAGACTTGATTATTCGTACTGAACCGGTAGAGGGAACAGACCCTAAAGTGCTTTATAAAGAGAGATCATCTGTCGGAGAAATATTTACACTTATCAAAAGTGATATTGATAAATCGATTGAACTGTTTGCCGACCATCCTAATAGCGGTGCGCCTGCCAGCGGAAGAATCTATTGGAATAAACCTGCGGCAAATGCTTTAAAAGGTGATGTTTATCTTTGGACGGGAAAACGGCTGAATGGAGGGGAAAAGGATTTCACAATTGCTTTGAATGCTTTGAAGGAAGTTAAACAACCGGGAGTTGATTTGATTGCTGATTTCAGTAAAATATTTGATGTTGGTAATAAGTTCAACTCAGAACTTCTGTTTTGTGCTCATTATCAGAAGGACGAGAGAAATCATAACTTTTATTGGCATACCTGGATCATTCAGGCTGGCGTTCCGGGGAATATTGATGAGGAAACGAAAAACACGATTTTCCCAACAGGTGGTGGACAGTCACTTACTGCCCCGACGAAATTACTGATCGATTCTTATGATCCCGATGATACCCGAAAGGCTGGCACGTTATATGAAATATATACCTATGATGAGGACGGTAACCGGGCATATTATCAAAGCGTGTGTATGAAGGGTAAAGGATTGGTTGAAGCCGGGCACAGATACTTTATGAGCCATGTTATTCTTTATCGGTATGCAGATGTCTTGTTGATGATGGCGGAAGCGAAAAATGCTCTGGGTATGGATCCTTCCGATGAAATTAACCAGATAAGAAAAAGAGCTTATGGAGAGAATTTTGACAAACATATTTTTGTCAGCGGTTCAAAAGAATATAATGATGAAGTGATTCTGAAAGAACGCTTGTTGGAGTTTGCCTTTGAATGTAAAAGATGGTGGGATTTATTACGTTTTGACAAAGCGTTCGATTTAGTTCCGTCTCTTCAGAATAAGAAAGGAAAAGATTATCTGAAATTATTCCCTATAAGTGATGATTTGTTGAGTAAAGAACCCATGGTAAAACAAAACCCGGGATATGATGACTAACTCATAATAATAAAATTCTCAAATATAAATTGAGTACAAAATTTTATTATTGAAGTCTATAATACAAAACAAATACTAAAAAGATGAGAATATTTCTAGTAATACTATTTGCCTTATCCTATTTTTCAGGCAATATGCTGGCAAAAGATCTGAGTAAACAGTCGGGAGTACGAAAAATAAAAGATGTGGTTGTATACGACGACCCGCAGTTTTACGTCGCATTTCCTTCTGTTGTAAAAAGCGGTGATGACTATCTGGTCGCTTTTCGTCGTGCACCCAACAGGGTTATGTTGGGAGAACCATATCCGACGCATACCGATTTGAATAGTTATTTAGTGATGGTCCGCTCCAAAGATGGTGAAACTTGGACAAAAAATCCCGAATTAATTTATGCACATCCTTTTGGCGGATCCCAGGATCCCTGTCTGTTGAAACTGAGAGACGGAACGTTGCTTTGTACGAGTTACGGTTGGACACACCTCAGAGAGGATGCGATAGCGAAGTTGAAACAACCTGTTTACCACGAAGGAGGATGGGTAGCCATGGGTGGTTATATTATGCGTTCTTTTGATAATGGCAAGACATGGGAAGGACCGATCTATCCTATCGCAGTGAAAGATGGAATTTATAAAGACCCAATGGGAAACCCGTTATCAGCTTATAACAGAGGTGCCTTGTATGAAGGTGAAAGCGGAAGAATTTTTTGGGTAGTAGCAGCCATGGATGATTACCCGCTTACAAAAACATCTAATCATCTGCTTTATTCGGACGATAAAGGGTTGACCTGGCAATACGCAAGTATCGTGGCGACTCATGAGAAATTCATCTTTAATGAAGCTTCAGTTTATGAAACACCGAAAGGTGATATAGTCGCATTCATACGTACCGAGAACCCGGAAACACGGGCCTGCATCGCTCGCTCTACAGACGGTGGAAAAACGTTCAAATGGCAACCTATGGGTTTTTACGGACATCCACTGGCGGCTGTAAGGCTACCGGACGATCGCGTGTTTCTGACATACGGTTACCGGGAGAAACCCTGTGGCGTACGGGCCCGGATTTTAAATGCAGAATGTACGGACTTTGCAACCGCAGAGGAAATCGTGCTTCGTGATGATAACGGGCCTGGTACAGACGTGGGCTATTCGTGGCCGGTCGTATTGGATAACAACAGAGTGTTGGTCGTTTACTATATAACGAGAGACGACGGTCAGCGTTATATAGGAGGTACGATCCTGGAAGTAGACCCAAAGAAAAAATAGCATATTGATTTTCTGCTTAAATTAAGAGGGGGAGAGGTCGACAGACCTCCCTCCGCTTTATAACTCCTAACATGTAAGATATAACTCAAAATGAAAAGATACTTCGTATATCTGTTTTTTTATTCTTTCATATCCTGCCATCTTTCTGTGGAAGATAAAGTGTACAATTCCGGAATACATATCATACCGGAACCCTTACAGCTGGAAGTTCGACAAGGCGTCTTTCCTATCAGCAACTCGACCACCTTATCACTGAAAAATGGTGATTGGGAAAAAGAAGCCTCTATATTAATGAATAAGCTGGAAGAAGCAAGCGGATATAAACTCTCTTTTTCGGATAACTCTTCCAATAATTGCATTAGGTTCAAAACGAATGAAAACCTGGGAGAAGAAGGATACGAAATAGAAGTAGACGACCGGCAAATATCACTTTCGGCCGCCACAGAAAAGGGTATGTTTTATGCTATACAAACATTCTTCCAACTCTTACCGGCAGAAATCGAAAGTGTGAAACCATTGAAAATGAAACTATCTGTTCCTGCTGTTAAAATTGCAGACCATCCACGGTTCAGTTACAGAGGAGTGATGATAGACGTGAGCCGCCATTTCTTTACCGTGGAAGAACTGAAAAAACAGATATCCGTGATGGCTATGCTTAAACTGAACCGTCTGCATTTGCATCTGACGGATAATCAGGGATGGCGTATTGCTATCGATAAGTATCCGCAACTGGTTGAATATTCTGCCGTACAGGAAACATATAATGAAGAGTTATACGGACCTTGCTATTATACAAAAGAAGATATAAAAGAACTGGTAGCCTATGCCGGCCGTCATCATATAGAAGTGATACCCGAGATAGAGTTCCCGGGACACAGTTTGTCGGTCCTGGTTCCTTTCCCCGAATTGTCGTGCAGTGGCGGACCTTTTAAAAGTGAACAGGTCTTTGGCTATGAAGAGAATGTCTTTTGTGTAGGCAACGACTCCGTGTTCGCCTTTATGGAAAATGTATTGACGGAAATAGCCGAACTATTTCCAGCCCGCTATTTGCACATCGGAGGAGACGAATGCGTTAAGAGATATTGGCAAACATGCCCCCGTTGCCAAGCGTTAGCCCAAAGGCTGAACCTCCGCCCAACTCCGGAGCATTCTGTAGAAGAACAATTACAAAGCTATGCCATCAAGCGGATGGAGCGTTTTATTTCCGGTACGTTGGGTAAACGCATGATCGGTTGGGAGGAAATTCTGGAAGGCGGATTACCTGAAGATGCAACCGTGATGAGCTGGAAAGGCACTGAATGCGGAGCCAAGGCCGCAGCCACAGGCCATGATGTTGTTATGGCCTCCATGGCCGACGGGCTTTACCTATGTGCTGCACAAGGCGCCGATGAAGTAGAGCCGGCTGCTATGGGCGGACAGTCTTACTTGAAAGACGTATATGAATTCGAGCCGCTTCCAAAAGAATTAGCTCCCGACAAAAGAAAACATGTAATCGGTACCCAAGCATGCTTATGGAGTGAATGGACGACCTCCGGAGAGCTGTTGGAATACATGCTCTATCCGCGGACCGTGGCTTTGGCGGAAACAGCCTGGACAACACCCGAAAAGAAAAACTGGGACGACTTCCTACGCCGTCTGGAAAACATGCAGGTCCGTTTGGATTTAAAAGGCATCAATTACCACATTCCGCTTCCGGAAGGAGAGTTGACGACCAACAAAGTCTTTACTGGAGATTCTGTCGTTTTGGAATTTAAAAACAGCCGTTCCCTGCCTATGGTCTATACGACGGACGGAGCAACTCCCGACATGCATGCTCCCTCTTTGCCGGAACGGTTAGTACTGCACCAGCCGTGTACACTGAAAGTCTGTACAAAGACAGCAAGCGGCAAACTTAGTCCGATACGCACTATAAACGTTAAAAAGCAAACACCTATACCCGCTATTGACGGTATTTGCAACGGACGAATCCGCCTTCAGCAGGCAAACGGCCTTTTTAAGGATCATAACGATTTTGCAAAAGCCGTATACGAAACAGATACAATAATAAACTCTTTTGCTGCATATAATAACAATAAATTCGATTTCAAAACTCCCGGATTGGCATGCTATTCCGGCGAAATCGAAGTACCAGAGACGGGTATTTACACTTTTAAATCGAACGCGGATGAGTTGTGGATTGCAGGGAAACTATTAATCTGTAATCCCATCTCTTCTCGCTTTTACGAGAAAAAGACGCAAATCGCCCTCGAAAAAGGTGTTCATGCCTTCGACCTCGTGTTTTCCAACCGCTTGAAAGAAGGATTTGCCACCTGCTGGTACCCAATCGATTTTCAATACCTTCCGCCTTCCGGTGGCGAGTGGATAAAAAGCAATTAAAATTTTGTACAAACCATGAAGCACATATATAAACTATTATTGGCAGCCACCCTGTTGGGAAGTTGCCAAACCGACGGAAGTCAGACGGATTTGAATATAAACAGAAATCCGAACGAACTCTTCCAGAATACAACTCCCCATAAAAAAATGATCGTCGACGTCGACATGTGTACCGATGTAGACGACGCTTGTGCCCTGCGGATCGCAACAGCACTCGACGACGACGGTATCATTGACCTGCAAGGAGTAGCCTTTTCCGTAAACGGTCCCAATAACCTCGATGCTTTACGCGGTTTTCTCCTTCACGAAGGCAAGCCCGATGTTTTGATAGGTAAAAGCGCGGTAGCCAACCCGCCTGAAGAATCACCCTACTGGGATCTGATGGCCGAATATAGCGATGGCAAGGTGAATTCCTGCGAAGCTGTAAAAATGTACCGCAAAATACTCGCCGAAAGCGATACCCCGGTCGATATCGTTACAACCGGCTACACCACCAACATCGAGTGCCTGCTGAAAAGTGAACCTGACGAATACTCCGGCTTACGGGCCAGGAACTCGTCAAAAGAAAATGCGGACAACTCTACGTCGTAGGTGCTACCTATCCGGAAGGGCGTTGCAACAACATCTGGTTTGCCCCCGCAGCCCGTACGGCGGCAGATTATATCAGCAAGCATTGGCCCTATCCGATACTCTTTTTCACAAACGATGTAGGCGGATTGCTCGTATGCGGCGCCGGCTTGCAACAGGTAGACACCGAACGCAAAGACATCGTAACCCGTGCCTTATACGTATTCGGAACCGATACCGGACGGCTTGCCTGGGATCCTTTCGGCGTATGGTGTGCCGGATATGCCTGTGGTAAAATCAACCGGCTGGGCTTCAAACGAGTAAATATATTCATAGATACCGAAACGGGTCGCAATACATTTGCCGATGCAACCGATGGAAAGCACTTTGTCATCTATCCGCTATGCGACAACAAAAATTATTATAATGCCATGATGGATCACTTGTTAATCAAAAAAGCCAAACTTTAATTGCTGACCGAATTATTTAATACCCATTTAAAACACATTTTTAAATAAATAAAAGAATATGGAAAAGATAAACAGACGACAGTTTATAAGCCAGTTCGGACTGGCCACAACAGCCATGTGCGTTTCGCCACATTTCGCATTTGCCAAACCACTCGCTTCGGATAAGAAAATCCGTCTAGGCGTAGTTGGTGGCAATTTCGGTTTAGGTTTCTTCTTCCATGAACACCCCAACTGCATCGTTGAGGCTGTGAGTGATTTGGATACTCAAAGAAGAAACAAGCTGATGGAAGTCTACCAATGTAAAAAATCATACGAATCACTGGAGAAACTGCTCCGCGATCCCAAAGTCGAAGCCGTAGCCCTTTTCACCCCGGCACCTGACCATGTGCGCCACACGATCCAGTGCCTGAAGGCCGGCAAACACGTGCTCTGTGCTGTTCCGGCCGCCATGACCGAAGAAGAATGCCATCAGTTGTTTGAAGCCGTGAAACGCTCTGGACTCACTTATATGATGGCTGAAACAACCACCTACCGCGAAGAAACCATGATGGCACAGGAGTTCTATCGCGCGGGCAAGTTCGGAAACATCTTCAGCAGTGCGGCTCAGTACTATCATCCCGGTCTGGAAACCTTGTATTTCGACGACAACAAGAAACCGACCTGGCGACATGGCCTTCCACCTATGCTATATCCTACGCATGTTACTTCTTTCCTGATTGCCGTCACCGGAGAAAGGCTGAGAAGCGTAACCTGCAACGGTTGGGGCGATGGAAGCCCGTTGTTGAACAACAACCCTTTTAATAATCCCTTCTGGAATGAGACTGCACTTTTCCGCACCGACAAGGGCAACTCCTTCATGGGCGAGGTATGCTGGAGAGGTGCGCTGGTAGGCGTTGAAAGAGGTGAATGGCATGGCGACAAAATGAGTTACTATTCCGAATATAAAGGCCTGGGTTCGCATCAGGTAGTCTCCAGCGAAATGCAGGGTAAAGATGAAGGTGGCTTCGTTGTCGACGAACCCGAAATGCACTTTGTCGAAATGAAGCCCTTTTGGAAGACTGGCCTGCCCGGAAAGATCAGCCATATCAGCGGACACGGCAACTCGCATTGTTTCATTACCCACGAGTTCATTAGCTCGCTTGTGGAAAACCGCAAGCCCGGGGTCGATGTACATGAAGCGCTGGCTTACACCATCCCTGGTATCATTGCCCACAAATCGGCTATGCACGACGGCGAGTTATTGAAGATACCAGTATTCGATTAAACATTTCCACATTTATAAAATAGACTCTGAGTAATACATTTTTACATTTTTTTTCATGCTATAGAGTTGTGTGATAACCGATGCAGCCAGTCTGTGACAGATCGGCTGCATTTATGTAAATTCTGCCTCCAGTGATACTCTACTCCTAAGGAATGGCTAATGTAGGCAGTTCCCTGACTTATTTCCCCTGTTGGATATAAAATTTGAAAAATTTCAGTAAGAAATTGAGTACAATTTTTTAATATTAAAGTCTGTATAATAAATAAAGGAAAATGAGCGACCAGATGCACATAGATAGTCTATGGAAGCGCTTTCTTAAAGGCGACGACCGTGCATATACAGAGTTGTACAATCTGTATATAGACGACTTGTTCGCTTACGGCATGCACTTTACCACCAACCGCGAGTCGGTTAAAGATTGTATTCAGGAGGTTTTTATCTCTCTATATAAAGATCGTTCCAAACAAAGGAAAGTAAATAATATAAAAAGTTACCTCTTTGTATCGTTGAAAAACGAACTGTTCGATCTGTTCAAAAAAAGTGTTGAATATTATCAGATAGAGACAATAGAACCTGTTTTTCAAACGGAATATTCCGTAGAAGACCAGTACTTGAAAAACGAAGCTGCCAGCAATAATGTCGCCCGGGTGAAAAAACTTTTGCAGGTCTTGTCGCCCAAGCAAAACGAAGTGATCTATTATCGCTATGTAGAAGAAATGTCGTACGACGAAATAGGCGAGTTGATGCACATGAACAACCAATCCGTTCGTAACCTGGTTCATCGCTCTATTCTGAAGATTAGAGAACTCATGCATAATGATATATTTGTTCGTTTTTGATAAACTGATTATTGGATAAACAAGATGGAGAAGAAATATAAGGAATATACAGTAGATGAATTATTGCAGGATGATTATTTCATATCATCTATCTTGCATCCTACACAGGAGAGCCGCGAGTTTTGGGATTTTCTGATACAAAGCGGTAACCTGTCGGCTCAGGATTTTGAAGAAGCAGCTTTTTTTATCGAAGTGGTGAACTCCCGCAAAGAAAAACTCCTTCGTAAAGAAAAAGAAGCATTGTGGAGCAAAATAGAAATAGAAAATAAAAGTTCGCTAAAGAAAAAAATACGGACGCTTTATGCCGCCTGTTTCTCGGCTGTGGCATGTGTTTTCATTTTGCTGGGTGTATCGTTCTATTTCTTTTATGAAAGCAACCGGCAGGGAGATAATATGATTGATATGATTGCCGCTTTCAAAAAAGAGAAGAATGTACAGCCAGGATCAGAGATTTGTTTGGTGTTGTCGGACAACAAACAAATGAGATTTGAAGAAGACAATACAGATGTCAAATATGACGATAAAGGAGAAATAAAGGTCAATTCCCAGACGGTGATGGAAGGAAATAAGGATAAAAAGGCAGTTGACAATAAAGAAGAGAAAGAGGCGACAGTCACCTATAACCAGTTGATCGTGCCTAAAGGCAAACATTCCACCTTGTTGCTGTCCGACGGCACCAAACTTTGGGTTAATGCCGGGTCGCATGTCATATTTCCCGTATCGTTCAAAGGCGATAAGAGGGAGATCTATGTAGATGGCGAAGTCTTTCTCGACGTAACCCGCAACGAAGGTAATCCCTTTGTTGTGAAAACAGACCGGATGGCTGTCGAGGTGTTGGGTACTTCCTTTAATGTCAAGTCGTATGGTAATGAAAAGACGGATGATGTCGTATTAGTGACAGGCTCCGTTCATGTTCGTACGGAAACAGGTCGGAAAGCCGAGTTGATTCCCAATCAGCGGTTCCGGTGCACATCGACCGGTGATGTGGACATTCAGACTGTAGATGTATATGATTATATATCCTGGAAAGACGGTTTGTTGCAATATAAAAAAGAACGTCTGTCTGTCATATTGCAGCGATTGTCGGATTATTATGGAAAACCGATCCGATGGGAGCCGGAATTGGAACGCCTGACTTGCTCGGGTAAACTGGATTTG
Organism: Parabacteroides sp. AM58-2XD; assembly: GCF_003463685.1. NCBI lineage: Bacteria > Pseudomonadati > Bacteroidota > Bacteroidia > Bacteroidales > Tannerellaceae > Parabacteroides > Parabacteroides sp. AM58-2XD. The sequence continues at coordinate 27,334 of NZ_QSDP01000035.1, read as the reverse complement.
AAGGATGATATGGAAAAAATCTTGAATGGATTAACCAAGATGATTCCCGTAAAATTCGTGAAACAAGATGATTGCTATTATTTTAGCGTAACCCCCTTAAACAGCAAGCCTATGGAGTAAAGAGTATAAAAAACCGGATAACATACCCCTACATTATCCGGCATGATTCAAATTGAAAATTTCACAGAGTATCAACTTAAATCAATACAAATGTATGATAAATAATTTAAAAGGCAGCCATACGCATGCCGTTTTTAGTAGATTTATTCGGATTATGAAACTGATAAACCTATTCTTCATAGCAGGTATATGTTTCGCGAATGCCGCAAGCAGTTATTCGCAGTCCACTTTGTTAACCTTGGAAGCAGACAACAATACCCTGGAAGAAGTATTCAAATGATAGAAAAAAATAGCGAGTATGTTTTTTTCTATAGTGACAAGGCGGTTAACCTAAAGAAAAAAGTCAGTATTAATGTGAAAGACCAGACGATCGATAAAATACTCGATCAAGTATTGCTGCAAACCGGAAACGCTTATTCGATCGACGACCGTCAGGTGTTCATCGGCGTTGCAGCAAAAACAATTCGAATTCCGTTCAACTGCCCGCGGTTGCGCAGGTAGAGCGCATTGATGTGACAGGCGTTGTTCAGGATAAAGCAGGAGAACCTGTTATCGGAGCAACTGTTGTGGAGAAAGCTAATCCGACGCATGGTACCATTACCGACCTGGACGGCCGTTTTGAGTTGCGCGGTGTACCTAAGAATGCTGTATTGCAGTTCTCTTTTGTGGGTATGCAGGCACGCGAAGTAGCTGTAAACGGAAAAAACATGTTGAATGTCACTTTGGAGCTAAATACAGTTCTGGATGAAGTCGTTGTCATTGGATATGGCACACAGTCAAGGGCTACATTGACTACTTCTGTCTCCAAAATGGATACGAAGGCGCTCGAGAGCGTACCTTATGCCAACCTTGTTACAGCGTTGCAAGGAACCGTATCCGGTGTCAGAGTACAGTCAACGACCGGACAGCCGGGTGCAAGCCCCCGTATCATTGTGCGTGGCGGTACCTCTATCAATAACCCCGATGGCGCCGATCCGATTTATATCGTAGACGGCGTGATCCGCAACGACATTGATGGTATTAATTCGGATGATATCGAGTCTATGCAGGTACTGAAAGATGCCGCATCCACTGCCATCTATGGTGCACGCGGATCAAACGGTGTTGTTCTGATTACAACGAAAACCGGTAAAGCCGGGAAAACCAGTATCACTTATAAATATGACCTTACACTTTCCAAAGTAGGAAAGAGATATGATATGGCATCTGCTCGCGACTATATCTATTATAGCCGTATCGGACATCAGATTGCCGATCAGCGCTGGGGATTCGGCCTGAATGATCTTTATACGGCTACAGGTGCCGGTACAGGTAACGACCTGACAGCGAATACAACCTATACGACACAATATCTGACTCCGGAAAACCAGCATAAGTTGAACGAAGGATGGGAAAGTATGCCCGACCCGGTTGATCCGTCGAAAACGATCATCTTCAAAGGAACGGACTGGCAGGACGTGTTGTTCCGTACAGGTGTTTCACACAATCATAATGTCAACATTTCGGGTGGTTCCGAAACGGCTACTTTCAATGCCAGTGCAGGCTATATGACGAATGAGGGTACCGTTATCACCACTCATTACGATCGTTTGACATTTAACTTAGGTGGAGAAGTGAAATTGCGTTCTAACCTGAGGTTGGCGGACGTGCTTCCTACAGTAAATATACCAATAATGGTGTGAATGAAACAAGTATCTTTGCTCGTGCTATCGGACAGGCGCCGACAACGAAATATACTTTCGAAGACGGTACACTTTCTCCCGGTATCAAAGGGAACGGAAACCCGGCTTATCATTTGCATCGAAATACCAATAAGAATAGCGATGAGAATATTACGTTTATCTTCGATGGAAACTGGGAGATTATTCCGGGCTTGACATTCGCGCCGACATTCTCTATCTGGAAAGAAGCTGCGGATAGTTATAGCTTTACTCCCTCTTACAAGATGGTGTGAACAACCTGAATACTGTGCGCCCGGCTAGTGCCAGTTATTCTAAATGGTGGCAGACACAGGCTGATGCCGTATTGACATACAATAAAGACTTTACAGATCATCATCTGAATGTCATGGCTGGTTATTCCTACTATTTCAAGTCGAGCTACGGTATGTCGGCCAGTGGAGATGGTGCGTTGACCGACTTGATACCGACGTTGAATGCGGTTTCCAATTACAAGCATATGAGCAGTAATTTGTCGAAGCAGATTATGCTGGGTTATTTCGGAAGAATCAATTATAACTACAAACAGCGTTATCTGTTGTCGGTGAATGCCCGCTACGATGCTTCTTCCATGCTGGGTAGAGAGCATAAATGGGGATTCTTCCCCGGCGCTTCTCTCGGATGGAATGTACATGAAGAAGCTTTCTGGAAAGATATGAATGCAGATGCTTTCCGTTTGAAACTGAGAGGTAGTTATGGTGTCAATGGTAATATTACCGGTATGGGACCGTATACGGCGCAGGGTGAATACTCTGTTGGCCAGGGAAGGTATATGTGGGTAAACGGAATTGCGAATACGGTTTTGCCGAATGAAGATTTGCAATGGGAAGAATCAAAAACATTCGATGTCGGTGTGGATGTCGGTTTGTTTGATCAACGTGTGGATGTTATTTTCGATTATTTCAATCGTAGGACCGATAATTTGGTTACGCAGTTGCCGATGCCTTTGTCGTCCGGTTTTGATGTGATTACTACGAACTACGGTAGCCTGAATAACCGGGGTATCGAAGTCGAGGTAAAGGTGCAGGTAATGCCGAAAAAATCCGAATTACAGTGGGAGTTAGGTTTCAACGCTTCTCATGTGAAAACCAAAATTCGTAAACTCCCGGAAAACGGAGTGGAAAGAAACCGGGTAGGAGGTTATTATGCTTGGAATCCGGAAATCAATGATTACGACTGGGTAGGTGGTCTTCAGGAAGGTGGCCGGATCGGTGATCTCTTTGCTTGGAAGTCGTTGGGAATCTATGCTACCGATGAGGAAGCGAAGGCTGACCCTGTGGTTGATATGATGGACCCATATGAAGACAAGACCAAATACGGTGGTGATACTCGCTGGTATGATGCCGATGGAAATGGCGAAATCAATGAGAAAGATATTTGTTATATGGGTAATACGTATCCGAAGTGGACAGGCGGTATTTCAAGCTCCTGGAGTTGGAAGAATTTCGATTTGTACCTGCGTATGGACTATATGACCGGACATACTATCTTTAACGAACAGAAGATCTTCCTTTGTGGACGCTGGGCAGGTAACCTCAATATACCGCAGGAAATGATCGACAAGAGCTGGAAAAATCAAGGAGACGTAGCAGCACTTCCGGTGTATATACCGAATGAAGATTATAACTTGTGGAGAGGTGGCGATTGGTATGGATTGGGTATGATGAATTCTGAATTTTATGAATCAGGTAATTACCTTTGCATCAGAGAGCTTACGTTGGGCTATAGATTGCCGCTTACAGGTGTTATGAATAAAATTTTTCAGAACCTGAAAGTGAATGTAACCGGAAATAATCTTCATTATTTTACAAAATATTCTGGTGCGAATCCCGAATTCGGAGGAAAAGATGCAGGGCGTTATCCGCTTCCCAGAAATGTGATTTTCGGCGTATCAGCTACATTTTAATTTAATTTCGTAAAACTCGATAAGTTATGAATAAGTATAGTCATTTATTTATATGCCTGTTTGTTCTGGTGTTTTGCTCATCATGTGGGGATCTGTTGAATCAGAAGCCGGTGAGTGCTATTACAAACGAGTCTTTTTGGACGAATCAAGATGATGCAACAGGGGTCTTGACGCATTCGTATGTACAACTCCGGGATATGTCGTGCGGTGAGTTGTTTACGTTGGGAGAATCCAGAAGTGATGTGATTACGAGGCAGTCACAGGGGATATCTATGAGCGGTATTATAAAAATACATTGAGCCAGGAATTACCGGGACCCGACTGGACTTCACTCTATAAGATTGTGAATGAGGCGAATCTGCTTATTAAATATATACCTCGTATCGATGCGGTTGAGACCACAAAAAATAACTTGTTAGCAGAGGCTTATTCATTGCGGGCTTATCTGTATTTTGTGTTGGTTAAGACCTGGGGCGGAGTTCCGCTTCGGGTAGAACCTACCGAAGGTTACAATCCGGAAACCGTACAGAAAGGCCGGGCTACAGTGGAGGAGGTTTTCAAAGTGATAAAAGAGGATTTGGATAATGCAATCGCTTTGTTCCAGGACAATACCTTCTGGGCTTCCAGGAACCGTTTCTCCCAGCCGTTTGCCAATACGTTGAAGGCTGATGTTTATTTGTGGACAGCTAAACGGTGCGGCGGAGGAAATGCCGATTTGGAGACTGCTTTAGCGGCTTGCAATGAGGTGCTGAAGGCTGATGTGGCGTTGCTTCCGAATTTTGCCGATCTGTTTGAATTTGGTAATAAAAGCAATGAGGAGATAATCATGTCTATTGCAAACACTATTTATGATGGTGGGGAGAATTATTTTAAGGATAACTATTCCGGAGCAGACGGCGGTATGATAGATCCGATTAGCGGAGAGGTGATAGGTACTACCGGGAATGGTATGGCTTGGACTGTAAGCGATTTGGTTAAAAATCAATTTACAGATGACGATAGCCGGAAAGAGGCTTCGTTTGTCGATGGGGTGAGATATGGTGAAAATAATGAGATGATATATCCGGCTTTGATTCGTAAAGGGCGGGGTGTCGTACAAAATGGTCAGAGATATTTCAGGAGTGATTTCGTTTTATATCGCCTGGCAGACGTGCTGCTTATGAAGGCAGAAGCCAAGAATGCACTGGGACAGGATCCGTCTGAAGAGATGAACCTGATTAGAAAGAGAGCGTATGGTGATAATTTTGACAAACACATCTTTGTGAACCGGTCTAAAGAATTGAATGACGACGAGATTCTGAAAGAAAGGTTGCTTGAATTGGTTTTTGAAGGAAAAAGATGGTGGGACCTCATACGATTCGGAAAAGCATTTGATATAGTGCCTTCATTAAATAATAAGAAAGGGCAGGATCACATGTTGTTATGGCCACTTAGCTTGACTGTATTGACTCGTGAACCGCAAGTCGGACAAACTCCTGGTTGGGGAGACTGATTCTCTTGAAAATAGAATATAGGGATGAGATATTTACTTGTTAGTGTAATAATAAGTATTGGTATTGGTCTGTTTGGTTGTAAACAAGAACAGAATGCTGGGGAAAATACATCACTTCCCCAGCATGTTCAAGTACGAAACGTGATTATTGATGCCGATACGGATAATGAACTGGATGACTTGCTTGCAATCGCTGCTGCTTTGAAGTCGCCTAAGCTGGAAGTCATCGGAATGACTGCTGCGCAATGGGATGGAAGGAATAATACGGTGCGGGAAGGACATGATCCTTGGTGGAATGATAATTCTGCCTATACCAGTTGGCTGATGAATGCCGTATTGGTGCAGTTATTAGACCGGACAGACCTTCCCTTACCCGTGGGAAGTGAGAGGAAGATCGTTTATAAAAAAGGGAGTCCTGAAAACAACCCTCGCAGAAGTGAGGCAACGGATTTTATTATCCGCAAAGCATCAGACTTGCCTCCGGGAGAAAAGTTGACAATCATCAGTACCGGAGCCCTGACGAATGTGGCATCTGCTGTAATGGTGAAGCCTGAAATAGCTAAAAAGATAGCGCTTTACTGGCTTGGGCAAACCTATGATTTTGAAAAGGATTTATGGATAGGCGAACATGAATTTAATGTGGCTAATGACTTGGAGGCCTTTGATCTTCTTTGCGATGCAGAAGATTTGGAATTTCATATTATGCCTAATAACGTAAGCGGATTACTGCGTTTTCATAATGCCCATTCGATCAATAAGCTTGAAAAGGTGGAAGGTATAGGTACTTTTATAGCAGATCGGTGGAGAAAGAGGATTGGAGACAATATGACTTCTTCCTGGACCATGTGGGATGTCGCTCTTATTTATGCGATCACAAATCCGGAATGGGCGGAAGAAAAGAAGGTAGATACGCCTCCGGGCACAACCAAAAGAAAGGTCGATATATACACGAATATCGATGCGGAGAAAATGGAGAATGAGTTTTGGAATGCTTTAGGTTGTAATGTCCCTGAGGGACAGCAAGCGGCAGCACAGCCACAGATACGAAAAGTAAAAGATGTGGTTATTTATGAAGATCCTAAATTTCATGCAACATTTCCTTCGGCTGTAAAGCTGGGGCCCAATGAGTATACGGTGGTATTCCGGCGTGCACCGGACAGAAGAGTTTTTGGTGAACCTGGGAATGCGCATGTCGATCCTAACAGCTATTTGGTGCAGGTTCATTCGAATGATGGTGAAAACTGGACGAAAGATCCGGAGTTAATCTACGCCCATCCTTTTGGTGGTTCACAGGACCCTTGTTTATTGCAATTAAAGGATGGAACTTTGCTTTGTGCCAGTTACGGCTGGGCTTTTTCCTCTCAGGAGGGTATAGACAATTTAGGAAAACCTGTTTTGCATGAGAGTTGGCATGGTGGTGAAATTGCATTTTTAGGAGGATATATCTTGCGGTCTTTTGACAAGGGGAAAACATGGGAAGATCCGATTATTCCTCCAACGCTGGATTCGGAAATTTATATCAGCGCAACGGGAGAGCCTCTGCCGACTTATAACAGAGGGGCCATGTGCGAAGGTAAAAACGGCAAGATTTATTGGATTGTGGCTGGTCATGATCCAGCCCCGTTAGGAAAAACCAGTAATCATTTGCTTGTATCTGAGGACAAAGGCGAAACCTGGCAGTATTCCGGACTGGTTGCTACCGATGATAGTGTTGCATTCAATGAAGCTTCCGTTTATGAAACACCGAAAGGAGATATAGTCGGTTTTCTACGGACTACTTTGTATGATCATGCATGTATTGCCAGGTCGACCGATGGAGGAAAGACTTTCGAATGGAAATCAATGCAATTCCAGGGGCATCCTTTGGCGGCTCTGAGGCTCCCTGATAATCGTGTGTTGTTGACATATGGCTATCGTCACAAGCCTTTTGGCATCCGGGCAAGAATTTTGAATGCAGAATGTACGGATTATGCCATTTCCGAAGAATTTATACTTCGTGATGATGGTGATGGACCGGATTTAGGTTATCCTTGGCCGATTATGCTGGAAGATAATAGAGTTCTTGTAGTTTATTATTATAATAAAAATGGCCATCGTAATATTGAAGGTACCATTTTGGAAATAGACTGTAAAAAATAAAGAAATATATACCTTTAAATTCTAAGATCATGTAAAAGAACGCAGACAGAACAGATGACGCGGATAAACGCAAATTTATTTTATTAAATAACTTTGCCGTAATCTGCGTTCTGTCTGCCTTAATATCAATTATCTTCCGACAGTGAGTGGATAAAAAATGGAATATGAGATGAAAGATAAATTTAAAATAATTTTGTTGGTCATCTTTTTGACCGGTTGTAAGACATACGAGAACCGGCAGGAAGACAGAAACGTGGATGAGCTGTATCTGAATACCACTCCCGGAAAGGAAATGATATTGGATGTCGATATGTGTACGGATGTGGATGATGTATGTGCGGTAAGGATTGCAACGGCACTTGATGATGATGGGACTATCGATTTAAAGGGTGTCGCATATTCAATAGTCGGAAAGAATAATCTGGAAGCATTGAGAGGTTTCCTGTTATATGAAAATAAACCGGATGTATTGATCGGAAAAAGTATGGCAAACAATCCGGATGAATCCCCTTATTGGGATTTGATGGCAGCATATAACGATGGTAATGTAAATGCGTATGAAGCTGTAAAAATGTATAGAAAGATATTGTCAGAAAGTAATACGCCTGTGGATATTGTCACTACCGGGTATACGACAAATATAGAAGCCCTGTTGAAAAGCCAACCGGATGAATATTCTGATTTGTCGGGGCTTGAGTTAGTAAAACAAAAATGCGGACAGTTGTATATCGTCGGTGGAACTTATCCCGAAGGGCGTTGTAATAATTTTTTCTTTACTAAGGAAGCCCGATTGGCTATTGATTATGTGAGTAAGACCTGGCCTTATCCGATACTATTTTTTACAAATGAAGTGGGGGGAATGCTCAGGTGCGGTGGTCAATTACAGGCTGTGGATATAGATAAGAGGGATATTGTAACTCGTTCATTGGTCGCGTTCGGGACTCAAAACGGTCGTCATGCTTGGGATCCTTTTGGGGTATGGTGTGCCGGATATGCTTGCGGAAAAATCAACCGGTTAGGTTTCAAACGTGTAAATATAGCCATAGATACTGAAACGGGACGTAATACATTTACAGATGCCGCCGATGGAAAACATTTCGTGATATATCGGTTATGCGATGATGATAATTATTATAATATTATGATGGATCATTTATTAATAAAAAAAGCTAAACTTTAATTGTTAACACATCAAGGATTGAATTTAGTAATAACGTAACTTAATAAAAATAGTAGTATGAAAAACGTAAAAAAATGGTTGATACTAAGTATTTGTGTATTGGCCACAACTTCATTATTTGGCCAACAGGCAGTCGACTGGGCCAATTTCGAACGGTATGCAGAACAGAACAAGACTGTAAAAACACCTTCGAAAGTCGTGTTTATAGGAAATTCGATTACCGAAGGTTGGTGGTATGCCGATTCGTTGTTCTTTAAGAAGAATGAGTTTATAGCTAGAGGAATCAGCGGACAGGTCACATCTCAAATGTTAGTTCGCTTCCGTAAAGATGTGATCGATCTTAAACCTAAAGCGGTAGTAATCCTTGCCGGAGCTAACGACATTGCGGAGAATAACGGTTATATCTCTTTGGAGAATATCAAGGGAAATATTGTCTCTATGATTGAATTGGCGAAACTTCATAAGATAGATGTGATTCTGTGTTCTGTTTTGCCAGCTTATGACTTTAGTTGGCATAAGGGACTGGAGCCGGCGGAAAAAATTATCGAGCTGAATAAAATGCTTAAAGCATATGCAGACCGTAATAGAATTACCTATGTAGATTATCACTCTAAAATGGCAGACGAACGGAATGGATTACCTGAAAAGTATTCCGGAGATGGGGTACATCCTAATGCGGAAGGATATAAGGTCATGGAAAATATACTTCTGCCAGTGTTAAAACGGTACTAGCGTTGATTCTTTGATCAAAAAAACAGTTTTTTTTATCCATAACTACTAAAATGAAAGATGGAGGATGTGACTATTTTGGCACATCCTCATTTATCTGTTTAGTCAAACTCCGTATATAATATCTCTTCGGCATGTTCAACCTGCGATACATGCCCTGTTTTGCTTTGGGGATCCAACAAAGTCCAATGATTGACCACATAAAGTGACACATTTTCTCCGATCAGTTTCTTCAGGCAATCTTCGGTCAGACCTTTTTCTAAACCCCTGTTGATGTATAAATGCCTATCTACGTCTTCCAGACGTAAATAAATGTCTTTCGTTTTAGGGTCACTCTTGACTTTTGCCAGTTTTCCTTGCAGTAAAGAACATTCATCCATTTGAGGGTTACTAATGGGTCTAAAAGTTAACGCACATAAAATAAGAAACAGGCCTGGCAGAGAGAATAATAAAATCATGGTTTTCTTTTTCATACGGTGAGCTTTTAAAGTGTTACTATGATTAATAACGGGCTACAATGTCTTTTCGTATGTTTTTATCTTTATCTTTGCCATAATAACTAATAAACTTATATGGAACGCTTTGCCGCAATAGATTTTGAGACCGCCAATGGGAAACGCAGTAGTGTATGCAGTGTCGGGATTGTCATTATGGAAGATAATCATGTGATCGATCAGGTGTATAGCCTGATCCGCCCGTATCCTAACTATTATACTCAGTGGACAACGGCTGTTCACGGACTGACACCGGAAGATACGAATGAGCACCTGACTTTGAAGAAGTCTGGGCGAAAATTGCGCCGAAGGTTGCCGATTTGCCACTGGTTGCCCATAACAGCCCATTTGATGAAGGATGCCTGAAAGCTGCACATATGGCCTACGAACTGGCCTATCCCAAATATCAGTTCTATTGTACCTGCCGACTGTCACGAAAAATGTATCCTTTTCTGGTGAACCATCAGCTACATACTGTGGCTGCCTATTGTGGATATGACCTGAGGAATCACCATCATGCAATGGCGGATGCCTATGCCTGTGCACATATCGCTATTACAATGATGCGGGAAAAAGGTGTAAATACTTTACAGGAATTATTATAAAGGTTTTTCGGATACACCTAGGTCTAATTCGATTTAGAGGTAGGTGTAAATGAATTTAGAGGTACGTCTAAATCAAAATAGACGTACCTCTTTTTTATTTTTCATTGGGAAGACTTTCAATGAATAATGTGATGTCTCCTGAAAAACTATTCGGTTATGTCGGGCGAAGTCTGTTGTTTTCCGGCAATCTTATCTACTACAATCGCAATGGCACCGTCTCCGGTTACATTGCAGGCTGTTCCGAAACTATCCATTGCTATGTAAAGTGCGATCATCAGTGCCTGCAATGTCTCATTGAAACCGAGCATACTTTGCAGCAATCCCAATGCTGCCATGATCGCTCCTCCCGGAACTCCCGGTGCGGCTACCATCGTTATACCCAGCATCATGATGAATCCTGCCATTCCGGCGAGTGTGACCGGTTCTCCGGCCATGTACATGATCGCCATGGCGCAGGCCGTGATCTTCATCGTACTTCCGGAAAGATGGATGGTCGCGCAGAGAGGTACGACAAAAATAGCGATTGCCTCGCGGACACCGTTCTTTACCGTCTGGGCAAGTGTCACGGGAATAGTGGCGGCTGACGATTGAGTCCCTAATGCGGTGGCATAAGCCGGCAGCATATTCTTTAACAGCCGGAACGGATTCCTGCCGCTGATACTTCCGGCTACCGTAAACTGGATGAGCAAAAGCAACACGTGGAGCACGAATATCACAATGATCACTTTCAGGAACATCGTTATGATACTCATTACCTGGCCGCTGACTGTCATATTCAGGAAAATACCGAAAATATGCAGGGGAAGCAACGGGATGATTACCGCTTCGATCAATATGGTGATAATTTTCTGGAAGTCATTAAATGCCTCCCGTAGTGTATTACCGCTGATATAGGACAGTCCCAGACCGATTGTGAATGATAGGAGCAGGGCTGTCATTACATCCATCAGAGGCGGCATGGCTACCGTAAAGTAGGGCGTCAGCATGAAATCTTCCGGGTTATCCATGGCTGTCAACTCCGCATTGGCCGGCAGGATATGAGGAAGATCGCCGAGCTGCTGAAAAAGGTAAAGAAGCCTGAAAATATAGTCGAGCCGTAAGCTATCAAAGCCGTAATGGCCAGTAGTTTTCCGGCACCTTTCCCTAAATCGCCGATGGCGGGCGTTACCAGCCCCAGGATGATAAGGGGGATGGAGAACGACAGGAAGTTGCCGAACAACGAATTGAAGGTCACAAAGATACGTGCGATACCATTCGGTAGAAACTGGCCGAATAATACACCGGCAGCAATGGCAATGACTACTTTAGTCAGTAGCGATACTTTCAGCTTTTTCATTTATCCGTTTGATTTTAAACCCGATGGCAGCAACTGTGATGCTCATTAACGGGCTGATTAGATTAAAGAAACAATAAGGTAAATATGTGAATGTGGCGACACCCAGGATGGTTGCCTGTGTCATACCACAAGTATTCCAGGGGATAAGAACAGAGGTGACAGTCACCGCATCTTCCGTCGTGCGGCTTAACAAACGGCTCTCATATCCTTTTTTCTGGTAAATATCCTTGAACATGTTACCGGTCAGGATGATGGAGATATATTGGTCGGCAGTGCAGATATTAAGAAACAGGCCGGAGGCAACCGTTGAAGCAACCAGTCCGACAGTCCGTTTCATAAAACGGATAAATACGGAAGTAATGCTTCCCAACATTCCGCTGGCCGTCATGGCGCCACCAAAACACATGGCGCAGATAATCAGCCAGATCGTATTCATCATACCGCTCATGCCGCGTGTGGAAACCAGGTCATTCAAATCCGGATTCCCCGTCTGGACCTGGGTACTGCCGTAGAAAGTCATGATCAACCCTTTGAACTGTGATTGCATATCCTGAACCGGCAGGCCGGATATTTCCTGTAACAGGTGGGGTTGGAAAAATAAGGCGAATATGCCGGCCAATGTAGCAGAAATGAACAGGGTGATGATGGACGGTATACGTTTGGCGATCAGAATCCCTGTTATGACGGGTACGATCAGCAGCCATAATGAAATATGGAAAGTCTCTCTCAGCGAGGCAGAATACATGGCGATCTGGTCGGTCGCAGTCGCTTCATGCGCGAAACCGGCTACGGTAAAGATTGTCAGTGTAATGATCATGGACGGCACTGTCGTGATCATCATATATTTGATATGCTTGAACAAAGGGGTATCCGTTACCGAAGAGGCGAGGACCGTCGTATCCGAGAGCGGAGATATCTTGTCCCCGAAATAGGCACCGGAGATAATCGCCCCTGCAATCCATCCGTCTTCAAATCCCTGTGCCTGCCCGATTCCCAGCAGGGCGATCCCGATGGTTGCGATTGTTGTCCAGGAACTGCCGGTCATAACGGATACGATCGCACAAATGATACAGGTTGATGCCAGAAAGAAACTGGGATGAATGATCTGCATCCCGTAGTAGATCAGTGTCGGGACGACTCCGCTAATCATCCAGCTGCCGGATAAAGCACCGATGATCAACAGAATAATCAGCGCGGTAGCCACACCGGAGATATTATTGACCATCGCCAGTTCGATCGCTTTCCAGCGAACTTTGCTGTATCCCATGGCAATCAAGCAGCAAACTGCTGTTGCCGTAAGTAACACCACCTGACTTCCTCCGCTTAGCGCATCACTGCCAAAAGTATGAATTGTAACAAACAGAAGGGCCACCAAAACGAGTATGGGAACCAGTGAAAGTAAGGGAGAGGGTATCCTTTTGGGAGTATGATCCATTATTATATATATGCTTATGAATTATTTGCCTGCAAAAATACGGAAAATAATGTATATATTGATATCTTGGATTTCATTATCCCAATGACAGATCATCCAAATAAATAAAATTGACAAAATCCCGAATGCAGTTAAGCATTTTTTCGTTTAAAACGAGCTTTATCCCCGTTTAAAACGAATTAAATCTTGTTTTAAATGGATCTTGCCTCGTTTTATACAAGTTTTTGCGGGATATTCGTTTTTCTTATAAAAAAAGTAGTGCTTCATATACCCTTCTTCCTTTTTTCTGCGCCTTTATTAAATGAGTGAGGAACTCATATACTTTTAATTGGAATAAATGGATCAAATAGACAATTACATACAATCATTCCTGAATGGCACTTTAGATGCTGAAGGTCATGCCGCTTTACGGCAATGGATCAAAGAAGCTCCGGAGAACAGAACTTATTTCCATGATACGGTTGCTGTCTGGAAAGCAGGCGGTATTGTATCTAATGCGGATGATTTTAATGTAGAAAAAGCTATTAGCAAATTTAAAAAGGAAAATAAATCATCTAACCGGACAAACTTCTATAAGTATGCATTCAGAGTTTCTGCTGTGGCGATTGTCTTTTTGCTCTGCGGTGTTTCTTCTCTATTCTTTTTATGGCAATCGGAGAAAACGGCAGTGGAAGCGGTTGAGGAATATAAAGAATATGTAGTAGAGGTTCCTGCTGGGGCAAAATCTAAAGTTACATTCCCGGATGGCTCTGTTGTTTGGTTAAATGCCGGAAGTAAAGTTAAATATGATTCGAATTTTGCGAAGGAATCAAGAAATGTGGCATTATCGGGGGAAGGATATTTTGAAGTAAGCAAGAATGAAGAATTACCTTTTGTTGTGAATACCGGTAATTTGTCAGTTAAGGTGCTTGGTACAAAATTTAATCTAAAATCCTATGAAGAAGACTCAGAGGTGAAAGTAACCCTCAAGGAAGGAGCGGTAAGGGTCGGAGATTTTCTGGCCGATGCCGCCCCGGTCGTACTGGAACCGAACCAACGGTTCACATTAAGGAAAGCAGACCTGGCAATGCAAGTCGATTCGGTGGATGCCAGCCATATAGAGAATTGGCGGAACGGAGCGATGACATTTGATAAAGTGCCGTTGGAAGAAATAGCTAAAGAACTGCAGCGCCTATATGATATACCTGTCCGGATAGAGAAAGAATCTTTGAAGAGAATAGTTTACTATTCGGATTTTCAAGAGAACGTAACCGTCGAAAAAGTTTTGGAAATATTATCCTCTGGAAATAAATTCAAATATGAGGTAAAGCCGGAACTTATTAGAATTTATAAATAACATTAAGTCTAATCTTTAAAATGAATGTGAATGAAGTAAAAGTAAATCTAACAAAAGGGGTAATAACCGTAGATACCCCATTTCTTAAGTAATTAAAAGTTAAATCTTAAACAAGTGAAGTATGAAAAAAACATTTAGAAAATCTGTTCAGGACTTATTGGCTACAAGAGCAGGACGTCTGGCCAATCTTGCCGGTGTATTTCTTGTTGCCGGAACGCTTACATTAAGTGCAAGCACGTATGCGACTGAACATATGCTTTCCTTAAATCTTAAAAATGCAACGATCCGCGAGGCTATTGAATCCATCAAGAGCCAAAGTGAATTTTCATTCAGTCTGGATGTGAAAGACCTGAATCTGGATGAAAAAGTATCTGTTTTCCTGAACAACAAATCGATCAATGAAGTATTGGCTGTGTTGTTTAACGGACGGAATGTGCGGTATGAAATCAACGATCGTCATATTGTGATTACTCGTGCCGGAAAAGTTGGACCGGAGTCAGTGATGCAACAGACTAAACGGATCACTGGTCGTGTTTTGGATGCAAACAATGAACCTGTTATCGGGGCAAACGTAGTTGTGGATGGAACGACAATCGGTACGGTTACAGATGTGGACGGAAACTTTACATTGGATGTTCCTGACGGAGCTACATTGAAGATCTCCTATATAGGTTATATAGAACAAACTATTCCGGTTGGAAATAAGTCGGTTATCTCTGTTATCTTGAAAGAAGATTCACAGGCTTTGGATGAAGTCGTTGTAGTAGGTTTCGGTACGCAGAAGAAATTGAATCTGACAGGTGCGGTAACGGCTGTAACCGGTGAAGAAATGACGAAACGTCCGGTTACGAATGCGGCAACCATGTTACAAGGACAAGTTCCGGGTTTGCGTGTTAACCAGGGGTTGGGTGCACCGGGTGCTGAAGCAACCACTTTCCGTGTGCGTGGCCAGGGTACTTTCTCGAATGCCGGTTCCGATCCGCTGGTATTGGTAAATGGTGTTCCGGGCAGTATTTCTAACCTGGATCCGAGCATGATTGAGAGTGTTTCGGTATTGAAGGATGCTGCTTCTGCTGCTATCTATGGTGCGCGTGCTGCCAATGGTGTGATCCTTGTCACAACGAAACAAGGGGCAGAAGGGGATGGCAAAGCGCATATTGCTTATCATGGCAATGTAGCTATTTATAATCCGACCCGTATGTATGATTTGGTGACTAATTCTGCCGAATATATGGAATTGTATAATCTAGCCAAGAAGAATTCCGGTGCCGGAGAACGTTATACCCAGGAACAGATCAATGCTTACCGGAATGGAGGTGGTAGCGCACAATATCCTAATTTTGATTGGTTGGATTATATGTTTGATCCGGCTGTTGTTCAAAACCATAATTTGTCGATCGCTGGCAATGCAGGAAAGACTACATATAATGTGGCTTTGAATTTCGTAGACCAGCCGGGTACGTTGAAAGGCTTCGATTATCAAAAGTATAATGCAACGGTCGATTTGACTTCACAAATTACGGATTTTATCAAGATTGGAACGTATACCAATTTGATGTATGGTGATCGTGATGAACCTCGTCAGGGACAAAGTGACGTGTTGTTGTCAACCTTGTCACAGGCCCCGACTTACATGCCGTGGTTGCCTGACGATGGTTCAGGGATGACCCGTTGGACAGGTTCTGCTTATTCGCACGAATCTCACAATAAAAATATGCCGGCTATCATTGGCACGGGTACGAATAAGAATTATCAGGATTTCGATGTGAATGCTCAATTGTGGTTGGATATCAATTTGGCTAAAGGGTTGACTTGGTACACGAAAGGTGCTGTTCGCTTACAATCTAACAAATGGAAGGAATGGGGAGGATCTGATGTCCCTGTTTATGATTATCATACAGGTGAACAAACCGGTTATCTGGATAGAGGAGCAAACGGTTTGACGGTAGAAGACCAGCGTCGTTTTTATACGAATTTGTATACCTATTTGAAGTATGATTTTACAACTCCGAACCAGTATCATAACTTTAATATTATGGTAGGTTATAGCCAAGAGTCTGAAAAGTATGAAACGGTACGGGCATTTCGGAAAGAGTATGCGTTCGATTTACCGGTAATCAATGCTGGTTCTAATGCAAATTGGTCGAATTCGGGTACGTTGGAAGAATGGGCTATTCAGTCTGTTTATGCCCGTCTGAACTATAATTTTAAAGAACGTTATTTGTTTGAAGCAAATATGCGTTATGACGGTACGTCTCGTATCTCTTCAGAAAATCGCTGGGGTATCTTCCCGTCATTCTCTGCCGGTTGGCGTATTACCGAAGAAGATTTTATAAAAGATTTGAATCTGAATTGGTTGAATAATGCCAAGATTCGTGCTTCTTGGGGACAGTTGGGTAACCAAAACATTGGTTTGTATCCTTATCAGGCAATGATTGCCGGTGTTTCTAACTATCCGTTTGATAAGAAAACAGAAACAGTGGGTTATCAGCAGAAAGCGTATGCAAACCGTGATATCAAATGGGAAACGACTACAATTACCGACGTTGGCGTTGATTTGCAGGTTTTCAATGGATTGAATGTGACATTTGACTGGTATAAGAAAGTGACTTCAGACATTTTGCGCTCTTCCCAAGTATCAGGTATTTTAGGTTTGGATGCTCCGACTGTCAATAATGGGGAAGTGGAAAACAAGGGCTTTGAAATTGCTTTCAATTATAACAACATGATTACGGATGGTGTCTTCAAAGGTTTGCAATATAATGCCGGTGTTTATTTTGACCGTTCAAGAAACAAATTGACTAAGTTTGGTGCGGAAGAAATCAGCGGTTATAATTTGAGAAGAGAAGGACTTCCTTATAATGAATATTATATGTTGGAGTGTATCGGTATTTTTGCGACGGAAGATGAAGTGAAAAATTCACCGAAACAGTTTAATGATAATACGTTGCCAGGTGACCTGAAATATAAGGACCAGAATAATGATGGTGTGATTGACAACAATGACCGTGTGCCTATTTCCGGACGTTTCCCCGGATTTGAATATTCTGTAAATGCTGGTGCTAGCTGGAAAGGTTTTGACTTGTCTTTGCAAGGACAAGGTGTTTCGGGTAAGAAATGGTATACAAATGAGTGGGGAATTTATCCATTCCGCCAAGGTTCTGCTCCGACACGTGAATATGTAGAAGGCATGTGGACGGAAGAAAATCCGTATAATGCTAAGCATCCGCGTCTGTATTTTGATAATTTGGGCGGAAATAAGAATACCAGATCAAACACTTATATGCTACAGAATGCTTCTTATTTCCGTTTGAAGAATTTGACGTTCGGTTATACTTTGCCTAAATCAGTTACGGATAAAGTAAAGATGTCGAGAGTCCGGGTTTATTTCTCAGGAGATAACTTATTGACATTTACAAAATTTTATGGTTTGGATCCAGAACGTGAAGGAGATGGACGTGCTGCTGTTTATCCGCAGAATAGAATTTGTTCATTTGGATTGAATGTTGAATTTTAAAAGTAGAATGCAATGAAAAAAATAGTAAATATTATATTGGCTTCAGCTTTGTTGGTGGGTTCTACGACTTCTTGTAGTGATTTTTTACAGAAAGATCCTCCTACATCACCTTCACAGTCTATTTTCTGGCAGAAAAAGAGTGATTTCCAATCTGCATTGGCTGGTAGTTTTTCTATGGTATATGAATGGCCGGGAGTTATGTCGCAGATCGTGGCTTGTTTTGATAACCTGACTGACAACTCCATTTGCCAGCATGATGAGGATACCTACGGTAAGACTAAGACGATTGCTTTAGGTGATTTGGATCCGAATACTTCCGGGTATGTCACTTATATGTATAATCATTGCTATCGAGGCATTGCTCGTGTCCATTTGTTAATGGAAAACCTGGATGCTTATCAAGGAACTGATATGTCTGCTGACGAGAGATCTTTTATGCTTGCGCAAGCGAAAGCATTGAGAGGCTATTTTTATTCTTGGTTGTACCAGTGTTATCGGGAAGTGCCT
Source organism: Parabacteroides sp. AM58-2XD (assembly GCF_003463685.1). Lineage (NCBI taxonomy): Bacteria > Pseudomonadati > Bacteroidota > Bacteroidia > Bacteroidales > Tannerellaceae > Parabacteroides > Parabacteroides sp. AM58-2XD. Next base: position 8,820 of record NZ_QSDP01000035.1, on the reverse strand, counting down.
TTGGTTACAGAGTCTTTGACAATGGATAACATGTATCAGCCAAAAGCTTCACGTGCTGATATTTATGCTCAGATAATGAAAGATTTCGATGATGCCATCGCCGCTTTGCCGGACAAACCTTATTCTGATGCTCAAATGTCCGGATATTTCTCTCCGGGTGCTTTGAAAGCATTTAAGGCTCGTTTGATGTTGGCCGAAGCCTACGATGATAAAGGAAATGCAGATCCTTCTAAAATGGGGGAAATTGTGTCTTTGCTGGAATCAATCAAGGGGTATGATTTGGCAGATCGGATGCGTGATAACTTTATATCTTCCATGCAACTGGCTTCTCCTGAGATTATGTTCTCCGTTCGTTACTTGGCTCCTAATACAACCCATAGTATGGACTTGTATTATGCAGCATGGACTACTTGCGGTGTGACTCGTGATTTGGTAGATGCATTCGAGTGTACAGATGGTCAGAAATGGGGTGAATCTCCGTTGACTGTCCCGGTCAATGAATCTTTACTGGCTACTGGAGAATTGGGAGATGCCAATAAAGCAGAAAGGGCTAAATTGTTCCAAAATCGCGATCGCCGTTTGTATGAAACGGTTTGTCATAGTGGCGAAGCTGATTTCTCGATGGACGGACAAGAAGGAGGTCCGGTGACAATTACCAATCAGATGCAAACCGGATTTGGTATGACGAAGTTGATTCAGCCGACCAAAGAAATGCCGGGTTATTCGACAATTTCTGATGCGGATGTTATCATTCTACGTTATGCCGAAGTTTTGATGATGATTGCTGAAGCAGAAAACGAAGTAAACGGACCGACGCAGAAAGTGTATGATGCGGTTAATCAGATCCGCGTTCGTTCCGGACAACCGGAGTTGCCTGCCGGTCTGACAAAAGATCAGATGCGTGAACGTATCCGTAATGAATGGCGTGTAGAATTTGTATTTGAAGGTCAGCGTTATTTCCAGTTGAAACGTTGGAAATTAATGGAAAAATTAGTAAATGGTGCAGCCGATCCGGCATTGCCTACTTACATCAAGGTGTTTAAACCTGCATTCTATTATTTCCCGTTACCACAAACGGAAATCGACAAAGCCGGTGGTGTTTTGGTTCAGGATCCGAATTATATTTAATAATATAATTTTTTGAAAAGGAATGCCAGGGAGATTTTAAGTTGATTTTTCTGGCATTTTCTTTGAAAATTAGAGCTTTAGTCGTTAAAAAGAAGTGACTAAAAAAACGTTCCTTTTAATTAGTCACTGTTGTTTTTAGGGGAGCTGTTATTTTTTCAGGCTTAAAAGAGGTTCTATCTTTCACATTTTTAGTACTTTTAGTGGCGATATCTATTTGAATGGGTAAGACTGAAAAAAAGGAATGTTTTTTCTAGTCATTATTATTTGGTCAATAGCATTGTATTTTGTTGAACCTGCTGAACTATAAATAGATACCTGTTGGTGAGGAAACGAATTTAATCTGAAGAAATGACTGTTGGTGATGAGATTTTAGACTTGAAGAAGGGAAATCATAAAACTTTTGAGCTTTTATTCAAAAAGTACTATGTTTTTCTTTGTTATGAGGCGCGTTCTTACATCACGGAAAAATATATAATAGAGGAGGTTGTCGGTGATGTATTCCGCTGGTTATGGGAAAACAGAGAAACATTGGTTATTACCTCTTCTGTCAGGGCTTATTTAATCAGGGCAGTTCATAATGCGTGCTTGTCATACCTTAGGCGAAATCAACCTGAATATGTGGAGTTGGATGATACTGTTGTAGAAAGGAGTACGTTGTTTTCTTTGGATGAATCTCCCCTCGATTATGTTCTCTCTAAAGAGCTGATAGAGCGGGTTGGCAAAGCTGTGAAAGAGTTACCTCCCCAGTATAAAAGGGTTTTTGAACTGAGCCGATATAAAAATTTGACCTATGCCGAGATTGCGGAAGAAATGGGTATTTCTATTAATGCTGTAAAACTGTATCAGAAGAAGGCATTGGCACAACTTCGTCTGGTCCTGAAAGAATACCTGCCGACTTCTCTGGATTAGTCTGATTTGAACAGTTTATTGATATATACCTGAAAATATATCTATTTATTGGTTTATAAACTTTTTTATGAACGAAAAGTTACCGAATTTCAAAATATAAACAGATCTTTGTTGCGATAAAAGATGATCGGCTTATCAGTTGTCAGCTTGTTAACGCAACAACAATATAAATACTTATGAAAAAGATTCTTACGCTTATTATTTTGTTAGGATTACTAGGTCCTGACCGATCGTTTGCACAGAACAGTATTAAACTGTATCCCTATCAGATGATCCCATCCCGCCATCCCGATTATCAGCGTCATCATGTGAAATCGCCGGATGCTTCTTTCTTTCATGACAAAATTCAATTTATAGCACTACGTGACCTTTCCGGCGATTATAAACAAAAACTCGATCAGTGGGTGGATAAGGATAAGCTGGGGGATATTTTGTGGGTTTCCTATCCGCTGGTTTTTCAGGATAATCTGAAAGAAGTCGTCGCCGAGATAAAGAAAAGAAACCTGTATCTGTTTGACCTTTGGGGATATATTCCGGGTTCGGGACCTGGCGGATATTGGACGCAGTTCGTTATTCCCGATGGCGTACTCGATCTTTTCGAGAAAGAACTGGGCGACCGTTGGCTGGGTATGGATAACGGTGAACAGGACGGTCGGTATGTCGGTAGTTTTGCTCCGCGAATGTATCCGTTGGGAGCAGACCGCAAACAACAATACTTTAACTTCCAGCGTCATTTCCAGGAAATGGGCGATCAGCTGGGAAATAAAATGGCAACTCTCGTCTCCCTGAACTTCGGACATTATTTCCTGAAAGAAGGTGTTTATACATTGATAGGGGCGGAAACGGCCCAGGGATTGCCTAACTCGCAGATTTATTATTCCTTTATCCGCGGAGCCGGTAAGCAATATGGCGTTAACTGGTTTGGAAATGCTTCCGTATGGAACCGTTGGGGATATAAGACATACGATTCGAATGCTACCGGTATAGATGATGACTATAACAGTGGCGGTCCGCTGAAAGGAACCTCGCTCGGATTGCTGAAACGGTTGATCTATACTCATTTGATGTACGATTGTGTGGCTGTCGGTTTCGAAGGGTCCATGCGGATAGACGACAAGAAGCTGAGTCCCATCGGCAAGATACAGCAGAGTGCGGTTAAATGGGTAGATAAATACGGTGATCCGGGTGTGATGTACACACCGGTTGCTTTGATGACCGATTTCTTTTCCGGCTGGTCTTTCCCGCGTCATCTATATTCCAGGCAGGCTTATAAAGTATGGGGGAATCTGCCGTATGAGTTGCCGGATTATCTGACGGACGGGATGCTCGATATTTTATATCCCGGTTATCAGGATGCTTCCTATTATAAAGATGAAAGAGGGTTTATAGCTCCTAATCCTTATGGCGATATTGCCGATTGTCTGATGAGTGATGCGCCGCAATGGGTTTTGCAACAGTATCCGGTACTGGTCATTGCCGATGAGCTTCGTCCGGGAAAAGAAATCAACGATAAACTGGAAACTTATGTGAATGAAGGCGGGCATCTGATTATCACTGCCGGTTCACTGAAAAACATGCCGGACGGAATTGCCGGTGTCCGTGCCGGAAACAAAACGACCGTGTGCTCAGGTCCGGTGACTTACAAAGGACAGTCGTTAAACGAGCGTGTTCCATATACCTTGTCAGAACTGATTTATCCGGCATCTGCGACAATCCTGCAAAAATCGAACGAACTGCCGGCCGCTATTGAGTTGAATGCCGGAAAAGGAAAGATTACTGTTATCGCATCACCTTACGGTGTTACCGAACAACCGCAATGTGAACTTCCTGTCAAGGTGAAGGAAGAAATGCCGCTGGATAAACCCTACCCGATATTAAACCATGTGAAAGCATTGATGGGAGATATTTTCTCTTCTGTACAACTGTTCGAAACCAACCCGGAACTGAGTCTTGTAACCTGTTCCAGAGGCAATGGCGAATATACCGTTCTGATATCCAACGAGCACTGGACGCCGAAGGATTTTTCCATCCGGACAAAGACCGGAAAAATCGTTTCTATCAAAGAATTACCGACAGACTGTTCAGAAATGAAAGCCGTTGGATATACGCCTAAAGTGGCTGTAAATACCTCTTTCGGTAAAAATACCTCCAATACGATTGCCGGCGGTAATGTGCGCATTTTCCGTGTCCGGTTGAATCATGAAGCGGATATAACCGTTATGCCGGAAAGTACCCCGGTACCGAATGTTACGGGACGTTCGCTTGTTTTACGCAATATCTCGGATGTAAAGGAAGAGATTTTGTCGCGTCCGACTTTCTTCGAACATTATGACCGGGTGGTGATTGACTGGCGTTATCTGAACAATAAGGAAAAAGAAGCGTTGAAGCATGAATCCGGTTGGCTGGGACGCCAGAAATTGAAAATAACGGTGGATTTGACTTCCGGATTGAATCTGTATCCCGATTTGAGGATCGTAAATAATGATCCTCCTTTCTATCAGAAGAGCATGGATATCATGAAGCGTGTTATTGATAAGATGGAAATACTGGGTGCCGATGAATTGCTGATTTCTACCCAGCGGACCATTGAAAATAATTATACGATGGAACAGTTCTATGCTTCTTTGAAAGAATCGTTCCAGGTTTTGTCTGATTATGCTGCGAAAAAGAATATCCGGTTGGTATTGCGACAAGCCGTTTCCCGTACCCCGGATACCATAGAGGGGTTGCAGAAACTGGTAAATGAGGTGAACCGTCCGAACTTTACTCTGGCTCCGGCTTTGTCTCTGTTATTGAACGATGAAGCGAACCTGGACGGTAATCTTTCCCGGTTGAAACAGATGGATATAAAGGATCTTCTTATTTCCGTTCCCGAAAAAGATATTCACAATCAATTATGGAATACGAATGCTCCGGTTTATAAATCCGGGCAGACAGAAACTATACGTAAGATATTATCCCTATTCCCGGATACCCATTATATTATGGATGGCCTGTATAATTCGCAGGATGAAGAATATCTGGACGGAAAAGAATTAGACAAACTTGTTACTAAAAAATAATCGCCTATGTGGAAGAAATTATTAATTACAGGATGTATGGCTTTCTGCCTGTTGGGGGGAAGCGCGTTATCTGCACAACCTAGTTGTGAGACAAAGGAAGAAGTTACGTCCGAACAGCTGAACAGGACGAAGAAAGGCCTGGATGCTATGCTGAAAGAGTTGAAGAACAACTCCTGGTATCAGTCTGAATTGAATAAGGCGGCATCGTTGGCTACACCGTCCGAACAGATGCAGGCTTATAAGAGTCTGGCCGGCCGTTTGATTTCCGTACTGGAAATACAGGCCGAACTGGAATGGATGAAACCGGAAGCTATTCAGGAGGCTTTGGGTATCATGAAAAAGAGTTCGGGTTTTGATGCAAATCTGGCTGAAAAACGTTTCAGTGAATTGAAGTCTCTACTGGCCGGAGGTTTTGCCGGAATCTATACCGGAGATCAACAAGCACTCGACAAGGCTAATAAGGCGTTGGCCCTGAAACGCGAATTGATGCTGATGAGCCCGGATGTGAATGTCGATAAGATGTTGACCGTTAAATTCAATCTTGGAGAACGGGCCAATTTTGTCGGAGCCGGAAGCCTGGGTATCCAGCCGAACAACTGGTCGAATCTTAGCTCCGCCAGCCGTAAGAATTTTAAAGCGGAACTGGTGGAATTGTCTGGCCTGAAAAGCGGAAACCTTCAGGAAAAGACTGTTTATAAACCGGCTGTAGAGGGTTCCTCCGTGACCGACCTGGTGTTGAACTGGGATGGGAAACGCTTGATGTTTACAGCATTGGATACGACACGTAGATGGCAGGTGCACGAAATCAATCTGGAAGGCGGCGAGGCCCGGCAGGTAACCAACATTCCGGAGCCTGACCTGGAGTTCTTTGATGCGACCTATCTGCCCGACGGACGTATGCTGGCGATTTCCAATATCGGTTATCAGGGCGTACCTTGCGTAAACGGTAGTGATGCAGTGGGTAATATGGTTTTATATGATCCCAGTAACGGTGACCTGCGCCGTCTGACATTCGACCAGGATGCGAACTGGCATCCGGTGGTGATGGCAAACGGTAAGGTGATGTATGTCCGTTGGGAATATACGGATTTGACTCACTATTTCTCCCGTATCGTGATGCATATGAATCCGGACGGAACCGAACAGAAATCGTTATATGGTAGCGGTTCCATGTTCCCGAACAGTATCTTCGACGTGCAGCCGCTGCCGAAGCGGACGAACCGTTTTGTCGGTGTTATCTCCGGTCACCATGGGGTAGCCCGTTCCGGCCGTCTGATGATTTTCGATCCGGCAAAGAGCCGTAAGGAAGAGAAAGGTATGATACAGGAATTGCCGTTCCGTGGCCGTCCGATCATTCCAGAGGTAAAAGATGAACTGGTAAACGGTGTGTGGCCGCAATTCATCAAACCGTATCCGCTGACCGACGAGACTTTCCTGGTAACGGCCAAACTGTCTCCGTACAGCCGTTGGGGAATCTACCTGGTGGATATTTACGATAACCTGACATTGGTTGCCAATGCTGACGATGCCGGTATGATCTATTCCGTTCCGGTGAAAAGTACTCCGGTACCTCCGGCAATCCCGGACCGTATCAAACCGAATGAAAAGGAAGCGACTGTCTTTATCCAGGATATTTATGAAGGCGAAGGACTGAGAGGCGTTCCCCGCGGACAGATCAAGTCATTCCGTGTATATGCTTATGAGTATGCTTATCGCAGAACGTTGTCCGACCATTATAATCACGGTATCCAGGCCGGATGGGATATCAAGCGTCTGCTGGGAACCGTTCCGGTAGAAGAGGATGGCTCTGCTATCTTTAAGATTCCGGCCAATACGCCTGTCTCCCTCCAACCGCTCGATGCGGACGGACGTGCCGTACAATGGATGCGTAGCTGGCTGACCGGTATGCCGGGCGAAGTGGTATCCTGTGTGGGCTGCCATGAAGACCAGAACACGATCCCGGTTCCGAAAAGGGTTGCCGCATCTACCCGCAAACCGCATGAATTGAAGATAGCGGATGGTGGTGTCCGTTCTTATACATTTAAATATGAGATACAACCGATTCTCGACCGTGCCTGTGTGGCTTGCCATGACGGAAGCAAAGCCGGACGGCCGAACTTTAAAGACACGACCTCGGTTGGTATAACCGACTGGAGCGGTACGCGTTATTTCCAGAAGAGTTACCTTGCCTTCCATCCGTACGTAAACCGTCAGGGACCGGAAGCGGATATGTATGTGATGACTCCCTACGAATATCATGCTTCTACCAGCGAAATCGTCCGTATGTTGGAACGTGGCCATTATAATGTGAAACTGACTGATAACGAATGGGAGCATCTCACGATGTGGATCGATATGAACGCTCCGGGACGTGGCGAATTTGATGCTGATCCGTTGAATGGATACGAACAGTATAGCCGTCGCCTTGAACTGACCAATAAGTATGCGAATGGTGCCGGTGCCGACTGGCGCAAGGAACTGGCTGATTATGCAAGTTTGCTGAAAAGTAAGGGAGAGATCAAACCCGAATTACCGGAAAAGGTTGCTCCTGTCAAGCATAAAGAGGTAAAGATGAAGGGCTGGCCTTTGTCTGCCGACGATATTCAGAAGATGTTGTCGAAAGAAAAATCGTTACGCAAGGAAATAGAGGTTGCCGATGGCGTGAAGATCGCCTTTGTCCGTGTTCCGGCAGGTAAATTTGTAATGGGTACGAATGACGGTTATCCCGATCAGGCTCCTGAATTTAAGGCAGAAGTGAAGAAAGGTTTCTGGATGTCTGAAAAGGAACTGACCAATGAGCAGTATAATGCACTGGTTCCCGACCATGACAGCCGTATCTACGCACAGTTCTGGAAAGACCATACGACTCCCGGTTATCCGGCAAATAAACCGAATCAACCGGTCATTCGTGTAAGTTATGAGGAAGCGGTGAATTATTGCCGGATGCTTTCAGAAAAGACCGGCCTGAACGTGCAGCTTCCTACCGAAGTCCAGTGGGAATGGGCTTGCCGTGGTGGTAGCGACCAGCCTTTCTGGTATGGTGCCATGGATGCAAACTTCGGGCCGTATGAGAACCTGGCCGATGTACAGTTGGAAAAGATGGCCGTTACAGGTATCGATCCCCAACCGATGGAGAAGGATAATCCCTGGTTCCCGTATTATAACTATATGCCGAGGTTGAAACGGTCAACGACGGTCTGATGATTCCGACGGAAGAATATACCTATAAGGCAAATCCGTTCGGCCTGATCAACATGCACGGAAACTTACAGGAATGGACCCGTTCGATCTATGCTCCGTATCCTTATAATGACAAGTCACAGGAAACGTTGGAAGCAAAACAGGTGGTTGCCCGTGGCGGTTCCTGGGTAGACCGTCCGAAAGATGCAACGGCAACAGCCCGCCGTGCTTATCTGCCCTGGCAGAAAGTGAATAATGTAGGGCTTCGCCTGGTCATTGAGGATTGAAAATAAAACATAGCTCTTTTATAAACCAAATAAGGAACTTCTGCAAATGAAAGTTCCTTATTTGGTTTTTTAATATTATTTTCACGGTTTGGAATCTTCTACAATAAAAATAGTTCCTATGTTTAAAATCGGAAAAGACGGATAGCACGAGATAGCACTACAAAAGCTATACCATTTTAGTTAACTTTGTATTGTATCAAATTCATTATTAACTAATAACGATATAGCTTATGAAAACAGTACGAAGTAACGAA